>JBAZZM010000001.1:0-36714 GCA_041658805.1 Candidatus Altimarinota bacterium
ATCAAAGCCAGAGAAGGGCCAAGGTTTATGTGCAGTCTGATCAGCGACCGCTGGCTATTGGCAAACAGGGGCAAAATGTGAGACTGGCTTCGATTTTGACCGGCTGGGAGATCGACGTGCTGGATGTCAGCGATCACAAGAGCTCGGTGGAAAGCGTGGCCAAAGAAAAAGAGAAGGTCACGGTGAAGACTATCGCCGAACTGAAAATTGATCCGGCAATTATAGAGAAACTGGCCGCGGCCAATCTGACTTTGGTGGAACAGATAAAGGGTCTGTCGGCTAAGGACTTGAGCGGCGTGGATGGAATCGATGAAGCGGCCGCAAAAGCCATCGTAGATGCCGTGAAGGGCGCTTAAATCAGGCTTTTATCCTTTCTTTAGAGGCGTTTTTTTGCTATAATACATGGATATTTAAATATCCCGTTTTATATGGCGGAAGACAACAAACGCACGAAGGGTGCCCAGATGAATGTAGGGATTGGCGAAGAATCAGATGCCGGCGGCGGAAAAGCGGCATATCCGACTTCGCTTGGACAGGGGAACCTTCAAATCAATCGCGAATTCCAGGAAAAAGACGTGATCAAACGCGCCAAGGATTTGGACATGCCATATGTGAATATCGGCAAAATGCCCCTAAATCCGGACTTCATAAAAATGATTGATCTGGAGAGCGCGGTGGCCGCACGGATTATCCCCTTTTATCGAATCGGGAAAACGGTGCGCGTGGCGATCGACGATCCAAACAATCCAAAAACGGTGGAGGCGATCAAGGTACTGGAAGGAAAGGGCTATACGGTGAGCAAAAATCTGGCTTCGAATTCCGGCATGGATGAGGGGCTGGCCGCTTATCAAAATGCCAGAAAATACAAAAAAATCGAGGTAGTCAAAAAAGTGGCTACGGAAAATATAAAGACCTACGAAAAAGAGATCGCCGATTTGGCAAAATTGAGCGAAAAGCTCGGCAAGGTGACTGCGGAAGAGGCCCTGAATATGCTAAATCTGGGAGCGATGAAAACTGGAGCCAGCGACATGCATCTGGAACCGGATGAAAAATCCGTGAAAGTCAGATTGCGTATTGATGGAATGCTTCATCCGGCATTTGAAATGAAGCATGAAATTTTTAACCGGATCGCGGAACAGATCAAATACCAAAGCAGGATGAGGCTGAATGTGATGACTGTGCCGCAAGATGGGAGATATGATTTTACTTTTAATGATCAGCAAATCGACGTGCGTGTCTCGACGATTTGGACACCGTATGGGGAATCATTTGTATGTCGCTTTTTGATCAATGGCGGGGAATCCTTGGAATTTGAAGAGCTGGGATTTCAGGGAAATGATTTGGCGAAAATTCAAAACGCGGTAAAGATTTCGCATGGCATGATACTGGTGACAGGCCCTACCGGAAGCGGAAAAACAACGACCCTGTATTCCATACTAAAAAAGATAAAGACGCCTCAAAACAATATCATCACTTTGGAGGATCCGATCGAATATCATATCGATGGCGTGACCCAGAGTCAGATCGATGAAAAAAACGGCTATGATTTTGCCGACGGGTTGCGGGCGATTTTGCGTCACGATCCGAACGTGATCATGATCGGTGAAATCCGCGATTTGGAAACGGCTGAAGCGGCTGCGCAAGCGTCATTGACGGGACACGTGCTGCTCACGACTCTGCATACAAATAGCGCGATGGAAAGTTTTCCACGTCTGACCAATATGGGTTTACCGGCTTTTATGGTGGCTCCTTCGATACACACGATAATCGCACAGAGATTGGTACGAAAAATTTGTCCGAAATGTTCCAAAATGGAAGCGATCAGCGATTCGGAAGCGAAGGAATTTAACGACGCGATGATTGAACTGAACAGTATAAATCCGCAGGCCTTCGTGACAGCTCCGAGCAAAGTGGCGCGTGTTTATGGTTGTGATTTCTGTAGTCAGACGGGATACAAAGGCCGAATGGTGATCAGCGAAATAGTGCATGTGAATGAGCAAATGAAGACATTGATTCTAAACAAAAAAAGCTCCGTGGAGTTGATCGAGGCGGCGCGCAAAAACGGCCTGACCACGATGCGCGAGGACGGTTATTTCAAAGTGGCAAAGGGGCTGACCACATTTGAAGAAGTGCATCGCGTTACGAATTTTTCAATTTAAAATGGAAGTAGATTGAACCAAGAATAAAAATTCCTCCGAAAATGAGGAAGAGAAATTTGAAGGGAAGAAAAAATAAAATCAAGGCGCTGAAAGTCGGGGCAACAATGCTTGCGAGCGGACCGGCGGCGATGTAAATACCAAAGAGATTGTTTTCCTCTTTTTTTGGCGTGTGCTCGAGCAGGTAATAATCGGCGACGGGTTCGAGAAAGGCCTCGCCGAGATTCATAACGGCAAGCAAAAGAAAATTGAGTAATATAAAAGGGCTGAAAAAGATGATCATCATAGTGAGACCGAAAATTCCGAAACCGGCCCAAACCGGAAGACGGATTCCGTGTTTGTCGGCATATTGGCCAACCCTGACTTCCAAAAAAATCAGCGGAAGAATACCAAGCGCCAAGATGAGTCCGCTCATGCTCTCCATATAACCGCTGGAGACTACATAAAGTGGCACGAAAAGCCATTTAAAAGCCCCAAACAAGATCATCAGAAAGCTGATAAAAAAAGCCTTGGTGCGATCTTTGTCGGAGAAAAAAACTTTGAGATTGCGGGTCAAATTTGGAGAAATTTCTTTTTGAGATTTTATAATCGCCGGATGAGGCTGAATTACATTCAAATGATAAAAATACAAAAATCCAATCAGGAAAATAGCTGAAGACAAAATGAAAACAATCTCATATCCAAACCATGCGGCGAGGAAACCACCGACGAGTGGGCCGATCAGAAAGCCGATATTCGTGTAACGATAGAAAAAACCTTCTTCTTTTCCGAGTTCGGACTGACGTGTAAAATCGCGGATAAAAAGTGCCAAGGCCATAAAAAGAAAAAGGCGAAAAATGACGCGCAAACTTTCGAAAAAACCAAATTCACCGATGCGATTTGTGAAAATAAAAATAAAGACGGCAATCGCGCAGACGATGAAGGCGATGTTGGTAATCGAAGTCCTTTTAACTTTGGAAAAAACGATGGTACTCAAAAGCGCGGCGATGAACATGATGACGGCAATCGCGGAATAAAAAAGACTGACAGCCTGATCTGTATTCAACATTTCCTTCACATAAATCGGCAGAAGCGGCACTATCAAGCTGACGCCGAGACTCAATATCAGAACAAGATAGGAAAAAACCCGACCGTTGACGTGATGATGAGGAGTGCGGATTTTGAATAACATGAGCTGATTTTAGCATTTGCGAAAATATTTGCCATCATGAAATTTGATCAGGTCTTTGATCTCGAGCATGGAAAGAGTGGCAAGAATCCGTGGCATGGGAAGTGGAACTTTTTTGGAGAGAGTGGAAAAAGTCGAGCCGGAGAGTTTGTGAAGGGCGGAGAGGATGGCGGTTTCGTCCGGCGAAAGTTGGAATAAATTTTCGTAAGGTTTGGACTGTGTGAAATCGAAAGCAGGCTGCATTTTCAGAACTTCGAGGATGTCGCGGCCGGAAGAAATGGGATAGGCGACGCCCTCCTGAAGGAGTTTGAGGGGGCCGCGAGAAGTTTCGCGGTAAAAATCACCGGGAACTGTAAAGACTTCGCGGCCCTGTTCCAGGGCCAGTTTGGCGGTTATGAAGGCACCGGATTTTTCTTTGGCTTCTACGACGACGGTGGCTATAGAGAGTCCGCTGACAATGCGATTGCGCTGTGGAAAATGAAAACTTGCGGGAGGAGTCGTGTCGGGATATTCCGAGAGAATCAGTCCGGATTTTTCGATTTCAGAAGCGAGAGCGAGATTTTCCGGAGGGTAGACATTGTTTATGCCGCTGCCGAGAACGGCGATTGTTGGTAAGTCGTTGGCCAAAGCGGCTCTGTGGGCGATAGAGTCGATGCCTTTGGCGAGACCGGAAACTATCACAACATCCAAGCCGCGGAAGTCGGAAACAATCTGGTTTGTTATCTCTTCGCCGTATTCGGAAAACTGGCGGGTGCCTACGATACTGATGGCGGTTTTGGAAAGGACATCAAGGTTTCCGCGATAAAAAAGCTGACGCGGCGGATTGTAGATTTGCTTTAGCTTCTGCGGATAAACGGGATTTGAGATGTTGAATGAAAAAGAGTGCATGCCACCTGTATAGCAGACACTTCTTAAATTTTCTTAAAATTTTTCTAAAGAGTTTATATACTAGCGAACAGCCAGACTTTCTGCTGGAAATTCTATATTTAGAGGCTTGATGATGACCTTTTTCTGATTGCCTTTCTTTTTTACCTGACCGGCTTTGATGGCCTTGATCTTGTGTTTGCGGCAGATATTTATAATGCGGGCGGCGTCTTTTTTTGCGGCGAAGATGGCGAACCCGGCGCCCATGTTGAAAGTTGCATACATTTCTTTTTCGGAAAGACCGCTATATTTTTGAATGAAGCCAAAGATCGGTTTTGGCGGTAGGAGTTTTTCAATCGTGTAAACAAAAGGCTTTTTCAGACGCATGAGTTTGCGCCAGCCGTGACCGGTGATGTGGACTGCGTAGTGAAGTCTGATATTTGCCTTCAGACAATCGCGAATGACGGGAACGTAGATGATTGATGGCGCGAGGAGAGCTTCGCCAAACATGCGGCCACCTGACGTTTTTGTCTTGTAGCCGGCCGGAAGCTTGGCGGCGATTTCACGGGCGAGAGTGGCGCCGTTTGTGTGGATGCCGGAACTTTCAAGCAAAATGATAGCGTCATTGTTTCGAATGTCGCCTTTGATGAGCTGGGATTTTTTTTGAATGATGCCGATGGCGGAACCGCCGAGGAGAACGGTTTTGGGATCGATGATGCCTTTGAGTGTGGGTGTTTCACCGCCAGACCAGACGGCTCCGGAATCTTTGCAGGCCTTGGCCCAGCCGGAGATGAGATCGTTTGTCTTTTTCTTGTCCTTGAACCACTCGCTCGCGCCGGCGGCCAGATGCATGGCGATAGAAACAGGCAAAGCGCCGAGAGTTATCAAATCGTTAACGATTGTGGAAACAGTGTCGTAAGCGATTTTGTCGTAGTATGATTTTTTTGTGATGGCTTGCATAGCGTCGGCGATGAGATTTTTTGTGCCGAGGCCTTCTTCGACATGAGCGAGGTAGCCTTCTTTCGTCTCAATCAGGAAACAGCTTTCGCCTCTGGAAGAAGCAACTGTTTTGAAATTGAAATGAGCGATATTTTTGTCGGTCTTGGAAGCGGCTTTTTGGGCTGCTGTCTTAAAAGGATCCAAGAGGTCGTAGTTGACTCCGCTTTTTTTGTAATCGATTTTTTTAGGCATAAGTCGCGTTTTTGCGGTCGCTGACAAGTTTTCCGTCTTTCAAAGTAATCACGCGTTCCTTGATGGTGTTTACGATGTCGTGATTGTGTGTGGCCAAGATAACAGTGGTGCCGGATTTATTTATCCTCTGAAAAAGTTTGGCAAGTTCCATAGTGCTGTCGCGGTCGAGATTTCCCGTAGGTTCGTCGGCGATGAGGAGATCTGGGTCGTGAACCAAAGCTCTGGCAACTGCGGCTCGCTGGCGCTCGCCGCCTGAAAGTTCGTGTGGAAAATCGTTGCGTTTGTGCTCGAGGCCGGTGAGTTTCAAAACCGCGGCTGTGCGTTCATGGACAAGATGTTTGGGATAGCCGCAAACTTCGAGCGCGAAGGCCACATTCTCATAAATCGTGCGACGTGGAAGGAGCTTGTAATCCTGAAAAACGATGCCGACATTGCGGCGATAGCCCTGAATCGCGGCTGGAGAAAGGGCGGTGATGTCCAAACGATCAACGATAATCTTCCCATGTTCGAGTCGGGAAGCACCGATGAGAGCGTGAATGAGAGTGCTCTTGCCCGCGCCGGAAGGGCCAACGATAGAGACAAATTCGCCACCTTCGATTTCAAAAGAAACATCGTCGAGAGCTTTTTTGTGGCCGAATTTTTTGGTGACGGAATCGAAGATGATCATACGCGGGCATTATAGCAGGTTTTTTTAGCGATGGTACTTCTCATGGATTTCCCTAAGTTTTTTGTCGGTGACGTGAGTGTATATCTGCGTGGTGGTGATGGAGCTGTGGCCGAGGAGTTCTTGCACGGAGCGGATGTCGGCGCCATTTAGGAGCAGTTCGGTGGCGTAGCTGTGGCGCAAAGTGTGAGGCGTGACTTTTTTGATAATGCCGGCTTTTAGGGCGTATTTGCGGACGATGTTTTCGATGCTGACTGTGGTGAGGCGGTGGGTTTCAGGATTGGCGATGTCTGTGACTTTTTGGTTGTTGGTGAAGAGCGGTTGAAAATTGTCACTTCTGGTTTTGAGATAACTTTTTATAATTCCGGATGCTTTTTCGGAAAGGAAAACGAGGCGCGGTTTGGCGCCTTTGCCACGGACCATGAATTCGCGACGCTTCAGATCGACCTGATCGCGATTGAGTGAGGCGAGCTCGCTGACGCGCAGTCCCGTGGAGTAAAGTGTTTCCATAATGGCCAGATCTCTTTGGCCGCTTTTTTTGGTCTGATCGACGGATTTAAAAAGACGATCGAGTTCTTCGCGGGTGAGAAATTCGACAGTGCGTTTGGGGATTTTGCTCAACTCAATTTTTTCCGGAGCAAGAGTTTTGATGTCATTTTTTGTCAGATACTTCAGAAAAGCGCGGACGGCGATGATGTGGTAGTTTTGAGTTTTGATGCCAAGCGGCGGTTTGCTACGATTCAGATAGAGACGGTAGTTATTTATTTTTTGAATTGTGAGGTTTTTGGGGTCCATGTCCTCGGCCAAAAAATCCTCGAAGCGTTTGAGATAGTGATGATAGTTCTCAATCGTTTTGCGGGACTTATTTGTCAGCTCACAGTATTCCAAAAATTCGCGGATGCGAGTGCGGATTCCCATGGCTAAAAGCTAACACAATCAGGCGACGCCTTCAATCATCTTGTCGAGGTAGCTGTTTTGAGGAGTGGTGGCTTGAGTTCTAAAAGTTTTCACCGTTTCGTTCAAAGCTGTGAGATCTTGAGGTTGGATTTGATCTTTTGGAGTGGCGGCAGTTTTATTGGCAAGAGTCAAAAAGTCAGGATCGGCTCTGAATTTTTCATGAAGCGGGATAGTTACCGTTTCAAAAACATTGCGGGCTTTTTCGGTAAGTCCGTTTTTGCTCTGTTCTCCTTTCGGAGATTCTATGTTCTGGGTGTTTGAACCGGTCATATTTTTGTTTTATACATCGCTTTATTGTATCATACGAGAGGCTTATTTTCAATCATATTATGATCAGGTCATCGAGTAGTTTGGCTCTCAAAGAAGCGAAGAATTTAGCGACTTACGCGGTCAAAAGTCTGAAGGGCGGAAAGCGCAGATTTCATGAAAAAGATGACGGGAACAGGCTATGCTTTCAAAAGGACAAGGAGAGGATCATTCATTCCAAGGCTTTCAGGCGGCTGGATAACAAGACGCAGGTTTTTGGCGCGGACAGCGGAGACCACTACAGGACACGGCTGACGCATACGCTGGAAGTGGCGCAGATAAGCAGGGATTTGGCGAGGCGGCTGGGGCTGAATGAGGATCTGGCGGAGACGATAGCTTTGGCGCATGACCTCGGGCATTCACCTTTCGGACACGCCGGAGAGGACGCTTTGAATAGGATTATGAAGCGCTACGGAGGGCACTTTGAACACAACGAACAAAGTCGGCGTGTGGTGGAGGTTTTGGAAAAGTCGTATCCGGAATTCGCCGGTCTGAATCTGACTATGGAGGTGCTGGATGGCTTGATCAAGCATCAGACTTCGTGGGATCAGGTTGATAAAAAATTTGAAATTTCGGCGCATCTGGAGGCGCAAATCGTGAACATCGCAGATGAGATCGCCTATACAAATCATGACATTGATGATGGGCTACGTTCTGGACTGATTACACTGAATCAGTTAAGCAAGAGACGTTTGTGGAAGGTGGCTTTGGCTGCGGCGCAAAGAAAACATGGAAAGATAAAGGACGAAGATGTTTTGATTTCAAGGACAATCAGCGCAATCATTTCGATGATGATTGGTGATCTTTGCATGCAGACGAATAAAAATATCAGGATTTTTAAAATAAAATCGGTTAACGATGTCAGAAAGCAAAAGAAGGCAATCGCCTGTTTCAGCATGGCGATGCAGAAAATGGTGAAGGAGATGAGGATTTTTCTATACAAAAATTTTTATATGCAAAAAGAGATCGCAAAGATGACGAAACGCGGAGAGCGGATGATTGAAAGAGTTTTTTCAAACTACATGAAAAATTCCGAAAAATTACCAAAGAAGTTTTTTAATAAAAGAGAGCCTCTACAGGTGATTGTGAAAGACTATATCGCCGGCATGACGGATAATTTTTTGCTAAAGGAATATGAAAAACTTATAATCAGATAGCTATGCATTGTCCAAAGTGTCAACATGACGATACGCGCGTTCTGGATTCACGTGAGAGTGAGGGCCACAAATCCGTGCGCCGACGCCGTGAATGCGAAAAGTGCAAACACCGTTTTACGACTTTTGAAAGAATCGAAACGAGCAATTTTGTAGTGGTAAAAAAGGATGGCACGCGGGAAAATTACGACCGTGAAAAAGTGGAGAAGGGGGTTTGGCGGGCTTGTGAAAAAAGAAAGGTTACGCAGGAGCAGGTATCGAAAATGATTAATGAATTGGAAGAGGAATGGGTGGCTTATGGAAAAGAAGTACCCAGTAAAGTGATCGGCGAGGGAATCATGAACGCGTTGAAGGAGCTGGATGAAGTTGCCTATATCAGATTCGCTTCGGTGTATCGACAATTCAAAGATTTGGAGACCTTCAAAAAGGAACTTCAGAAACTTCTAAAATAGGTTGTTTGGGCTTTGAGATGGGCAATACTAAGTATTTGCCTTTTTAGTATTTTTATTGTATAATACTAATAATAAAACAAACACAAAAATGCGATTTCGGACTGCTCTGCCATACATTTCATTAAGCATTATTTTTCTTTTTTCTTTGAGTGCTGTTAGTTTCGCTGACGAAGTTGAGGCTGCACCGGAGAATTGCAGTTACGAAAAACCAGATGCCGAAAAATATGAGGCGGAATTTGTATCGGTGAGACGACCACTGCGAGTTGACACAAGTGATGAATTCAAAGTGAAAGTGTTTGTGAAGAACACCGGAAATGTTCCGTGGTTTTCAAAAAAGAGCGGCTGCGGCGACGCAAAGATGTCGCTGGGGACAGAGAATAAACGCGATCATGCCAGCGATTTATATTCGCCGGATGTAAACGAAGAAAATAACAATTGGGAATCGGAATATCGTGTTGGGATGGATCAATTGCGGGTCGAGCCAGACGAGATTGCTTCCTTCACTTTTTGGGTGAAAAGCGGGGAAAAGGACGACGTAATCAAAGAATTTTTCGCGCCAGTCGCTGATGGAGTCAAATGGCTGGACGAAGCCAAATTCTCATTTGAAGTAATCGTCGGTGACCCGATTGAAGATAAAAGCGTGCTGGTGAAAAAATTGATATATTTCGGAGAAAGCGGATCGGTTTTGGATTTGGATTTAAACGCGGAGAAAAAATTGACAATAGACCTTTCAGATCAAAAAGTCGCCGTGACCTTGGGAGATAAATTGGTAAGAGAATTCAGAGTTTCCAGCGGAGCGGCAAGAACCCCGACTCCAACCGGAAAATTTGCAATAAGCGAAAAAAATGAGGTGCGGGTCGCCGGAAAAGCTCCACATTACATAATGCCAAAATTCATGATGTTTAAGGGTGAAGGGTACGGCTTTCACGCGTTGCCGAGTTTAAAAACCGATGGCGGAAAATTTTGGAATGAGGCCAAAAGCCATATTGGCATCCCTGTAAGTCACGGATGCGTGAGACTTTTGCCGGAGGATGCCGATTTTCTTTACGATTTTAGTGAGTTAGGGACAGAGGTAGTTATCAAAAAATAAAAATTTTTAACCAATATTTTTATGGAAAACACAAACCAAAATCCGGGCGCAAAACCGGATAGCAACCGCAAAAAATACATTATTGCGGCGGCTGTGGCAGGCGTGCTCATCGTGGCAGGCCTCGTCTTTGCTCCATCATTCGGACTCCAGGGCCGATTGGTGAAGATGAATTCCGGACTAAATCCGGTGGGCCTGACTCCAGGAATAGATGTCAACACCGGAAAACCTGGCTTTCTGGGGAAGCTTGGCGGACTTGGATTGATCGATTCCAATGTCGAGAAAATCGATGGACTCGATGTAGCTACTGTTGTCGAGCCGAATGTTGAGCAAGAATTTGATAAAATCGATCGGGCCGCAGACAGCGATGTTTTGGATGAAGTTGCATCGGCAGGTGAAACTGTCGGTTCTTCGGCCAGTCCAATGCTGGATGCTTTGCGAGCTTTATATCAGAATTTGGATGCAAAACTCACTTTGATCGCAAATCAAAATGCCCGCATCGAAAACAACCTGAATAGTATGGTAAACAGTTTCAATAACTACACTTCACAGTGGAACAGCTGGCGATTTGACGGCCAGTCGGAGGAATCATGGAACTTGTTTGTATCAGAATGGAAAGAATTTTTGCAGGAATGGGGTATCGTAACGCAATAATTACATAGCTTGTTGTAATATGAGCGGATTTGTGGGGGCAAGACTCTTGGCTTCAAGAAAATACTTTTGAGCCGAAGTATTGTCCCCTTCCGCCCTTTTGATCAAGCCCATGAAATAATAATATTTGAAATCGTAGTTGGTAAATTTTCCATAGCGAGAAAGATTTTCTTCCGCGAGTTGAAATTCTGATAAAGCCAAATACGCCTGGCCGAGGCGAAGGTATATTTCGCCCTGGAATGGATGTAATTTGGCGGCGTATTCTATGGTGGCTATCGCTGATTTATCCGACTCCTTAAGCAAAGTCGTCATGCCGGAGTCCAAATACATATCGGCGACAAAGGCACGGGAGACAAAAAAAATATTGGCGATGGCAAGAATGGAAATCATCAGAATGATAATGGTTGTGGAAATTTTTCGTTTTATTTTCAGCAAATGAAATTTCACGTTTTGATTTAAAGCCAAGGCGATGATCGTAAACAAAATCAACCAGTGGACCGTGAGAGAAAAACTGAAAAAGATGCTGATCAAGATTGAGATGAGTGCGGCGACGAGATATGGAGAAGATTTCTTTTTTAAGAGCAATGAGAGGGTGGAGATGATCGTGGTCAGATAAATCGAGAGGCCAAAGAGGCCTTGATTCAGCAGAATATCGAGATACTCGTTGTGGGCGCGATCGGCGATCTGATTAAAATTTTCGAGCGAAAACAGAGCCGGATTGGCAACTTTTTGAAAAACAATTGAGAAAGTTTCCGGTCCGAAACCAAAAAGAGGATGAGAAGGAAACAAAGCAAATGCGCCCTGCCAAATATAAAAACGGGAGAGCAGTGAACGAAGCTCCGGCGCGATGAAAAAAATGAATGCGGAGAAAGCTACGACAAGGGCGAGAGCAAGTAAAAATCTGGCGGATTTTTTGAGAGGAAGAAAATAGAAAACAAAGAATATGGCGCCAAGCAATAAGCCAAGCATGGAGGCACGGTTGCGGGTGAAAATCAGGGCGAGTATGAGCAGGATGATGGAAACGACGTAAATTGCTTTTTTCTTTTCGGTAAAAGCAAAACCGAGAGAGAGCCAAATTGGAAAAAGCAGAAATTGGCCGAGAAAATCTGGTTGACCGAGTGTGGCGAAACTGCGACCAAAGAGACCGGAGGACCGTGTGATTCCGGCGTCGAAAAAATCGAGACCCACCTTTTGGAGGATGGCGTATATTGAAATAATCACTGAAATCAGCAAAAGGGAATTCAGGAAAACTTTCTGATCTTTTTTGTCGTCCAAGCAATTGAAAATAAAGAGAAAGAGCCCGACGTAAATGAGCTGACTGTAAAGTCCCTGAAGGCGCTCGTAGCTGCCGAAAAAGCTAAGTTCCGGAGCGACAGAAAGGATTGTTGAACTAGCCAGGCTGGCGAGCCAAAGTCCCAGCAAAATCCAGAGCCATTTGTTGGATTTGATTGTGAGTTTTTGATTTGAAAAATAACGGAAAGCGAAGACGAGGATTGCAAGTGACAAAAAAACTGAGAGGAAAACAAGCTTCGGCAATTCAAAAATGTTTGCCCCAAAAGGGTTGAAAATGAGGGCGGATAGCCAAATGAGTGAAAGCAGGAGAACTGTTTTTTTTCTCATATGAAAAAGTTCCCCCCTATTATATAATCGAAGTCCAAAAACTGGAAACATGAGCGGTATTTTAGACAACCTAAATGAGAAACAAATTGAGGCTGTGACGCACTTCACAGGGCCTTTGTTAGTGATTGCCGGGGCTGGAAGCGGCAAGACGAGAGCGCTGACTCACAGGATTGCCTATTTAATCGAGGAAAAAAATATTAATCCATGGAATATTTTAGCGGTGACTTTTACAAATAAGGCGGCGAATGAGATGAAAAAGCGCGTCGTGAAGCTACTTTCCAAAAATCGTGAATTTTTGATCAATGAAAATTTTAGTGATCTGCTGCGCGATGATCTGCCGGCGATCGGGACTTTTCATTCCATCTGCGTGAGGATTTTGCGAAAAAATATTCATTTGTTGGATTATGAAAATTCCTTTGTCATTTATGATACTGCCGATCAGACAATCCTGATGAAGCGTGTGATGGAGGGGCTGCTTATCGAAGAGAAGAGGGTAAACCCGAAAGCATTGCTGAATCATATTTCCAACGCCAAAAATCAGCTGATCGGACCAAAGGAATACTCGAGTTACACAAGCGATTATTTTGCTGAAAAAGTCGCGGAAATTTATCCAAAGTATCAGTCCGCTTTGCAAAAAAATAACGCGTTGGATTTTGACGATATCATCATGAAAACAGTGGAATTGTTTCAGAAATTTCCGGAAATTCTCGATACTTATCAGGAAAAATTCAAATTTATCTCGGTGGATGAATACCAGGACACGAATCGGGCGCAATATGAGTTGATCAAATTGCTGGCCCAAAAATATCGCAATTTGTGTGTGATCGGAGACGTGGATCAGAGCATTTACGGCTGGCGCGGAGCGACGATTCAGAACATTTTGGATTTCGAAAAAGACTATCCTGAAACGAAAATCGTGGTTTTGGAGGAAAATTATCGTTCGACGCAATTGATTCTCGACGCTTCAAACGATGTGATCAGTAAAAATCAGCAGAGAAAGGAAAAAAATCTTTGGACCGAGCGAAAAGGCGGTGAAAAAATCCAGCACTGGCTGGCCGATAACGAGAGACATGAAGCAGAGTTGATCGCGCGGGAAGTCGTGGCGTCACAGCAGGGCAATGAATATGTCGATTATAATAATTTCGTTGTTTTGTATCGGACAAATGCCCAGTCGCGTGTTTTGGAAGAGGTGTTTCTGCGCTATGGAATCCCCTATCGGATCGTCGGCGGAATTAAATTCTATGAAAGAAAAGAGGTCAAAGATCTCGTCGCGTATTTGAGATTGATTCAAAATCCGAATGATTCGGTAAGTTTGTTGCGTGTGATAAATACTCCGGCACGAAAAATCGGGACGAAAACTCTGGAGGTTTTGCAGGAGTTTGCGACCAAAAATGGTGTCTCCCTGTTTAAAGCGATGCTACTGGTGAACGAGATAAAAGATCTGCAGGAAGCCAAAAGCGAGGCAATCAATAATTTCGTAAAATTGATCAAGGAGTTGGAAGAACTAAACAAGGAAAATCGCGCTTCGGGAATGATCAAATATGTGCTGAATAAAAGCGGATACAAAAAGATGCTTGACGATGGAAGCGTCGAGGGCGAAGCTCGTTTGGAGAATACGGCCGAATTGATTTCCGTTGCTCATAAATATGACGAGCTGGAGCCGGGGATTTCTTTGAGTATTTTTTTGGAGGAAATCAGTTTGATCGCGGATATCGATTCTATGGACGAAAAAGACAACGCGGTGACGATGATGACAGTGCATTCGGCAAAGGGCTTGGAATTCCCGTATGTTTTTATCTCCGGTTTGGAAGAAGGAATTTTCCCTCATAATAGGAGTATGCTCGATCGAAGTGAGCTGGAAGAGGAACGCAGGCTAATGTATGTGGCGATGACACGGGCTATGGACAAGCTTTATTTCTTGCACGCGCGGACACGGATGCTTTACGGCGAGTCGAGGACAAACGCGCCGTCCCAATTTTTGGAAGACATAGATAATGAGCTGATGGAGACCAATTTTGGCGCTGTGGCCCGCAGACATATGTCGGTTGCGGAAATTGATAGGAGACCGATACCTGTGGAATTGGACAAAGGCGTGGATATTGAACTCGGCGTGGGCGACAAAGTTCATCACAATTCATTTGGTGGAGGAATCGTGATCGATATCAAAGGCGGCGTGGCGACTGTGGCCTTTGAAGATTCAAAAATCGGCGTAAAAAAACTAGCTTTAAGCGTCGCTCCGTTGAAAAAGATAAGTGCTTGACAGAAGGTTGACACTGACAATCAAAAAGCCTTAAATGTAGGTCATGTCGACCATTTACCAGTATCCGAAAAGATCCCGTTTTTTTAGTTATTTTCTCGTGGCGTTACTGTTTTTCGCGCTCGGATGGCAGGGAAATGAACGAGGCTATTTAAATTTCGCGAATAATGGTGCCGATGAAAATGAAGACCAGATATCCGTTGCCGATGATGTGGACTTATCTTTATTTTGGACGGTCTGGAATTCTGTTGCTGAAAAATATATCGATGAAAATGCCGTGGAAAAGGAAAAGATGGTTTACGGGGCGATCAAAGGCATGGTTAATGCTTTGGATGATCCTTATACGGTTTTTATGGATCCGGAAGAGAGCCGTGAATTCAGCGACAGCCTAGAGGGAACACTGGAAGGAATTGGTGCGGAATTAAGCGTGGAGGATAAAAATATAGTGATAGTTTCGCCAATAAAAGACAGTCCGGCGGAGAGGGCGGGGCTGCTTCCCGGGGATATTATTTATAAAATAAATGATGAATTGGCCGGTGACATGACTTTGTTTGAAGCGATTGGAAAAATCCGCGGACAAAAAGGCACTACTGTGAATCTGACAATCATCCGTGAAAATGTGGACAGACCGATAGAGGTTTCGATAGTGCGCGAAAGTATTGAGTTGGAGAGCGTGACCGTTGAAGAGCTGGACAATGGAATCACTTATTTGAGCGTGAATCAATTCAATGAAAAGACTCTGGATGAATTTAATAAGGCGATATCGGCTATGATTTTAAAAGAGCCGAAAGGGCTGATCATAGACCTGCGCTACAATGGCGGAGGATATCTGGATGCGGCTGTGGACATGCTTTCGTTTTTACTGCCGAGCAATACCGAAGCGGTGAAGCTACGTGAAAGGCAAGCTGTCGGAACGAAAGACAAGACTTTATATACGAATGGCAATCCGAAACTTTTGAATGTGCCGCTGGTGGTGCTGGTAAATGAAGGCAGTGCCTCTGCTTCGGAAATTTTGGCCGGAGCGATACAGGACAATAAGCGCGGCGGCGTGATGGGAACGCAGAGTTTTGGTAAAGGGACTGTGCAGGAGGTAGCCAGCTTTGAGGATGGATCCAGCATCAGGATTACAATCGCCAAATGGCTGACGCCTAATGGCAGAGACATCAATAAAATCGGCATAACGCCGGATATGATTGTGGAACTGACCGATGACGACATCGCCAAGAAATATGACAGACAGAAAGAAGAAGCGATCAAATATCTGACGAATTTAAAGTAGCCAAAAATACTATTGACTTGGCTTTGACGTTGGGTTAATGTACTAGCGTACTATTAAAGTAATGCGCTAATGCAAAAGAATTACCTGAAAGAACTGGCCAAAGCGGTTGTGGCGATAAAAGATCCGGTGACAGCCGAAGAGTTTTTGCAAAACATTCTGACGCCGAAAGAATTGGAGGAAGTCGCCAAGCGTTTACAAATCTTTAAGTTGTTATATAAGGGCATGCCGCAGAGAAAAATCGCCGAAGAGCTGAATGTCAGCATCGGCACGATCGGGCATGGATCGCGGGAGCTTCAATACGGGAAAAAAGCTATTCAAAAAATTCTGGCCAAAGGCTGGTAAAAACATCTATGTTTTACAAATATTCAAGAAAAATAGATTGCGAAGACGCCAGCAAAGTTTTCTCAAAAATACATGAAAAATACGAGAAAAAGTTTTTACTGGAGTCGTTGGACATATCACAGGTTTATGGGAGACTAAGCCTGATCGGCGTGCAGCCGGCACTGGAAATCTGCGGAAAAGACGAGAGGTTTTTCATCAAAGCCTGCGGCGAGAGAGGGAAAGAATTTCTGAAAGATATAAAAGATGAAGATTTAAAATTGTGTGACGAGGTGGAGAGAAGCGATATGGAGATCGGGGGAAAGATTTTAAAAGCAACTGGAGATTTTGAAGAGGAGAAGAGAACGAAACAGAAAAATATTGCGCAAATTATCAGAGCTGTTTTGGAAAGATTCAAGCAGGACGAGAAAGGCTTTTTTGGCCTGTATGGAGCGTTTTCCTATGATTTCGTCAGACTGTTTGAAAATATTCCAAACAAGCTGCCGCCAAACGATGTTTACGATTTCAGGCTGGGACTATATGACACGTTCGTATTTTTTGATCATCTGAAAGATGAGGCTGAGGTCGTAACCTATCGAAAGGTGGAAAAATTCGCGAAAACGGACGCGGAATTTGTGGCCAGACAGATAGAAAGAGGACAGGAGGCAAATTTGAAGTTTCAAGTCAGTGATCAAAAATTCGAGATGGGAGAGGAGGAATACGAAAAAATGGTGGAAGGCGCGCGTCAGTTAGCAAAAGAGGGTGAACTCTTTGAGGTGGTATATTCAAACACTTTGAGAGCTGATTTCGCGGGCGATCCTTTTGCTTTATATCAGCGCTATCGGGAAGCAAACCCGTCGCCATATCTTTTTTATTTTGATTTTGGCGATGAACAGCTCTGCGGCGCCAGTCCGGAAATGATGGTAAGATGTGAGCGCGGAATCGTCCAGTTGAGGCCGATTTCCGGGACGGCCAGACGAGGAGCGGATCCGATTGAGGATCATGAGAATATGCTGGAACTGTTGAAAAGTGAAAAAGAACGCGCAGAGCTGGACATGCTGATCGATCTGGGAAGAAACGATCTGGCGAGGATCTGCGAGTCAGGAATAAAAGTGAGCGACTATCGTTTTGTGGAAAAATATTCCAAAGTAATGCATACGGTTGCACACCTAAGTGGAAAACTAAGAAAAGAATTCCAAGCGTTTGACGCGCTTGTGGCGTGCATGAACGCCGGGACGCTGACAGGAGCGCCAAAGGTGGCAGCGATGATCGAGATCGAAAAAAACGAGAAATCCAGACGCGGATATTATGGCGGGGCGGTGGGATATTTAACTTTCGCCGGAGATATGGACACGGGCATCATCATCAGAACAGCGCATGTGAAAGACGGAAAATTGAGTTTCCGGGTGGGTGCGACATTGCTGTATGACTCGATTCCGGAAAACGAATATAAGGAAACCATGAATAAGGCTGAAGCATTTCTAACCACAATACGATGAAAAAATTTAAAAAATTATTTCTGGTGGATAACTTTGATTCCTTTACCTTTAATCTTGTGGATTATTTTCGACAGTTGGATTGTGAAGTGGAGGTTTATCGAAACAATGTGGATCCGAAAAAAGTGGAAGATGTGAATCCGGATTTGATCGTGTTTTCCCCCGGCCCATCTATTCCAAAAAACGCTGGCAATATGATGAAAATCATTGATCTGTACCATCAGAAATATCCGATGTTTGGGGTTTGTCTGGGGCATGAAGCCTTTGTGGAATATTTTGGTGGAAGCCTGAAATTTGTGACTCCGGTACACGGAAAAAGCACGGCGATGCATCATGACGGGAAGACGATTTTTACAGGCATTGAGCAAGATTTTATGGGCGGGAGATATCACTCGTTGTGTGCCGACAAAGTTCCGGAGAGTTTTGAGGTGAGCGCGAGTAGTGATGGACTTGTGATGGCGATGAGACACAAGACTTTGCCGATTGAGAGTGTGCAGTTTCATCCGGAATCGGTGCTAACGATGAAGCGCGGAAACGGCTTTAAGATAATCGAAAATATCGTTAACGGGAAATATGCAAATCGTTGAATTTTTGGAAAATTCGGTAGCCGGAAAGATGGGCGTTATAGAGCAGGTGGAATTTCTGGAAAGATTTACGCCGGAAAAAGTCAGCGCGGAAGACATCAAAACTTTTGTGAATTTTATGACGGGAAGGATGACAGCAAAACTCAATATGCCGAACGCCATTGATGTGTGCGGGACGGGCGGATCCGGATTGCCGCGAATCAACACCTCGACGATTTCAGCTTTCCTACTGGCAAAACAAGGCGTTGGCGTGGCCAAACATGGGAACAGGTCGGCAAGCGGGAGATTTGGAAGTTTTGATTTGCTGGAAAAGATGGGAATCAATTTTGAAAAGACTCCGGAAGAATTGGAAAAAGATTATAGGGAAAATAATCTGGCTTTTATTTTTGCCAGAAATTTCCATCCCGCGATGAAATTTTTTGCGGAGGCGAGAACAAAAATTGGCAAACCTACAATCTTTAATATTCTCGGCCCGCTCTTAAATCCGGCTGATCCGAAAAGACAGATAATCGGAACAAGTTTTGAAAATCAGATGAGGCTTATTGCGAAGGCATGCAAGGTGCTGGGTAAGGAAAAAGTGTATGTGGTGAGAGGAGAAGATGGTTTGGACGAAGTGACTTTATGCGGGAAAACGAAAATCGTGGAACTGAATAAAGGTGAGATTAAAGAGTATGAACTTGAGCCTGCAGATTTTGAAATGGAGAGGGCAACGTTTGAAGAAATCAGAGGTGGAGACGCGGAAATGAATACAAGGATAGCCAAAGAAATATTGGAAGGGAAATGTAAAAGCAGGCATGCCGATCTGGTGAAGATCAATATGCAATTAGCTTTAAAATTGGTGAACAATGAGTGAAAATATTCTAAAAAAGATAGCGGCAACCAAGGCTCTGCCGATGGCGGAGAGGAGTTTTTTGAAAGCCGTGAAGCGTGGACTGATCGCTGAAATCAAATTTGCTTCGCCTAGTAAAGGTGTCATATATAAGGGAAAATTGAAGGTTGAAGATATCGCGAAGATTTACGAGGAAAATGGGGCAGTGGCGATCTCGGTTTTGACCGATGAAAAATTTTTTCATGGGAGTTTTGAGAATTTGAGGAGAGCAAAAAAGGCAACGACGAGGGTTCCGATCCTCTGTAAGGACTTTATCGTGTATGAGTATCAAATTTATAAAGCGCGGGAATATGGCGCGGATGCGGTGCTATTAATTGTGAAGTTATTGAGCGTTGATAAATTAAAGAAATTTTTGAAGATAGCCGGAGAGCTTAAGATGGATTGTCTGGTGGAAGTGCATGATGAACAGGATTTAAAAAAAGCGTTGAAGGCAGGAGCGAAGATTATCGGCATAAACACGAGGGATTTGAAGACTTTCAGGATAGATATTGAGGTTGTTGGAAAATTGGTAAAAAAGATTCCTAGGGGCAAAGTGATCGTTGCGGAAAGCGGAATCGAGACGAGGAAGGCGATGAAAAGAGTGAATGCAATTTTGGTTGGGACGGCAATTATGAGCAGTAAAAATATAGCGGCTAAAGTCAAAGAATTATGCTTTTAAAAAAATACATTTTAAATAAAGGCGGACACTTCGGAAAATACGGCGGAAGATACATCCCAGAGCTGATTATCCCTATCATAGAAGAGCTGGAGAAGGAGTTTTTTGGCGCTGTAAAAGATAAAAAGTTTTTGGCGGAACTGGATAATTTATATAAAAATTATTCCGGCAGGCCGACACCTTTATATTACTGTGAAAATCTGACAAAAAAACTGGGCGGGGCGAAAATTTACCTGAAAAACGAGGGGCTGAATCATACGGGAGCGCACAAAATCAATCATTGTTTGGGACAGGGACTTCTGGCAAAGAGAATGGGAAAGAAGAGGATTATAGCCGAGACAGGAGCAGGGCAGCATGGTCTGGCGACAGCGACGGTGGCGGCGAAACTTGGTTTGGAATGTGTGGTTTATATGGGCGCGAGAGATGTGGAGAGACAGAGGCCGAATGTTTTTTGGATGGAGCAACTGGGCGCTAAAGTTGTGCCTGTAACGAGTGGCGGGCAGATTTTGAGAGACGCGATAAACGAGGCTTTGCGCGATCTGATCAGCAATCCGGAAGACACGCACTACCTGCTGGGAACTGTGTGCGGGCCTCATCCATATCCGGTGATGAATACTTTCTTTCAAAAAATCGTGGGGAAAGAAGTGCGAAAACAGTTGGGAAAAAATCCGGATTATTTGGTGGCCTGCACCGGAGGCGGGAGTAACGCGATGGGACTTTTTTATGAATTTTTGGACGATGAAAAAGTGAAAATGATCGGAGTGGAGGCCGGTGGAAAAGGAATCTATGAAGTGAAAGGAAAAGCGCAGCACGCCGCGAGATTCGCTGGCGGAGAGGTCGGAGTCGTGGAAGGTTTTAAATCATATTTTTTGCAGGATGCGGACGGGCAGATTAAAGAAACTCATAGCATTTCGGCTGGACTGGATTATTCCGGAATCGGGCCGCAGTTGGCGTATCTGCACGACATTGGCAGAGTGAAATTTACATACGCGCTGGATGAAGAAGTGATGAAAGCATATAAGATGCTGGCCGAGAATGAAGGTGTGTTTGCGGCTTTGGAATCTGCACACGCGGTGGCGGAGGTGATCAAATTGGCACCGAAGTTGGGAAAAGATAAAGTGATTGTTTTCAATTGTTCCGGAAGAGGAGACAAGGATCTTTTTATCGTGACGAAAAAATTGAAAGACAAAAACTTCAGGGAATTTTTAAAACAACAGATCGATGAAAAATAAACTGATGACACATATAGTGGCGGGATATCCTTCAATAAAAGCGAGTGAGGAAGTGGCGAAAATCATGATTGAGGCCGGCGTAGATTTTTTGGAAATTCAAATCCCCTTCTCCGATCCGGTGGCCGACGGAAACGTCATCATGAAGGCAAATCAAGAGGCCGTGGAGAGAGGCGTGAAGGTGGAGGATTCTTTTAAACTGATGAAAAAATTGAAGGCCGGAAAAACGAAGCTGCTGTTTATGACATACTTTAATATAGTGCATCACTATGGCGTGGAAAAATTTTGCAAAAAGGCAAAAAAGTGCGGGGCCTACGGGCTGATCGTGCCGGACATGCCGATAGATGAGGAAAGGCGTGAGCGCTATCTAAAGACATGTGGAAAATACGGATTGAAGGCGATTCAGGTGATTTCGCCGCTGACGCCGGAGAGGCGGCTGAAGATGATCGCAAAAAAGGCGCGGGGATTTGTGTACTGTGTGTCGCGGTATGGAACGACGGGTGGTTCGGCTACGCTGAACCCGAAGTTGAGTCAGTACTTGAAAAAAGTGAAAAAGCATATCAAGCTACCGCTGGCTGTTGGTTTTGGAATCTCAAAAAAAGAGCATGTGGAAGCGGTTTGGAGGAATGCGGAAATCGCGGTGATCGGATCGGCTATAATTCAAATTATAAACAAAAGCACCCGACAAAATCTGCCGAGTGCCTTGAAAAAATTTCTAAAATCGACTATTGCCAAAGTGCCAAAATTGCGCCGATGATCCAGAGAGTGAGCAGGCTGTTACTTGCGCAAAGCGAGAACCAGCTCCAAGATTTTTTGTCCCAGAGGACGGCGCCGACAGAGGAAGTGGCCGAGAAACCGAGCCAGATGTAGAAACCGATTATCAGACCGGTTTTGACGCCTTCGACGATGTTCATTTCCAAAATCATGGCGAAAACAAAAGTGGTGACCAAAGTGGCAACGAATTGCAGAACATAGGACACTGTCATGCCTTTGGCCTTGGCCTTTTCAGCGTTGGCCTTGGTTACGGCGCTTTGCTTCATCCAAAGCTTTCCGAAAAGCAGCGGAGAATACCAGAGCGCGCCGAAAACATAAGCGGCGAGCGTGGCCACGAGAACCGCCGACCAGTTGATTGAACCGAAGGCGATTTGGGTAAATGGAATCATAGTGAGGGGGTAAAGTGATACCTTATATATATAGGAGTTGGTTGTTTTGGATTCTATAGTAAATTGGAAAAATAGGGCATTTACAAAATATGCTAGATGTGGTATAGTATGCTTATAAAAATCAAAATAAAATTTAATTATCCAAAAAATGAAAAACCGTAAAAATGGAAGTTGTCACAAATACAACTTCAAAAAGTTTCACTTGCTTTTGGTATTAGCCGTTGCGGTTGTGTTGATTTTGCTGATGCCGGCGGGAATTGCAAAATTTTTTCAAACCTCCCTGAAAGGACTCTTGGTTGAAAATGATACTTTTTCAGAAGGAAATGATTTAGAACGGGAAGAAAAATTTAAAACCCAACCGTCACCAAATGATTCCGGTGACAATTTTGGCACACCGGAAAATTTTGAACCTGTAGAGTATCAGGGAGAATCGATCAATGGCCAGCAGCCGATGGATCAGGGTATGCCTTCCACATCAGGCGAACAAGGCAAACCTATGGATGGTGGAACCGGTGAAGGTGGAGGCGGAGGCGGCCAAAATCCAACTGAAAAAGACTGTTCATTTGACAGGCGCGATGTCCACAGAATGTATAACGAAATCAGCCATTTGATTAAGAGTAAAACAAAATCTGGAGCCGATACTTCCGAATTAAACGCTCTTTTGGCTCAAGTGTCGGATGCAAAAGTAAAGCTCGAATCCTGTAGCTCTCTTACTTGGAAAGAACTTGATCAAATCAGACAAACGCTCATGGGAGATATGGGAAGCGGCGGCATTAACAGCAAATTATCGATTTATAGATGTTGGGATGAATACGCACGCGAACAGAAAGATTATGAAAGGATGAAAAAAGATTTCAAGAGAACGGAACAGGATTTGGACGGTATGTCCGGCATCGAAGGAGCAATCGGTACAAAAGTTGATGAGCAAAAAGACAGAATGGACAAAATGCTCGATCTCAAAGAGCAAGTTCTCTCCCTGATGGAGGATAGCGGTTGCAATATCTGGAACAATGAAAATATAGAAGTCCAACTTGAGCTGGAAGATTTGAGATGGGAAATGGAGGACCTAAGGCCTGAAATGGATGATTTTTGGCAGGAATTTGAAACCATTAGAAATACTGCCTGGGCTGAACAAATGTTCTCTCAAGTTGAGAAAGATATTGCTAACGCCAGAGAGACCGAATATGCTTCCATGCCGAAAATGATGCAGGAAAAATTTGATGCTATCGCAAAGGTGGGACTTGAATTGGCTGCAAAGGGTCGGGCTTGCCTGGCTGTAGGCGACATTGATTGTATCAGAGAAGTTCAAATGAGACTTGAGGAACTCGGGAGAAAGGCCGATCAGATTTTCGGTGGCCCGGAAGTCGATTTTGAACAAATGGGCTTTGATAAAGGGTTGAATGATAAATTCCAGAAAATTACCGGAGATAAAAGTTATGGCGAAGCCGCGGAGATTGTTCAATACCTACTTAGCCTTGATCCCACCCTTGCGGAAAAGATCACCGATCCGGCAATGGCGGACAAGATTTTCAAAATTATGGGCAGGATGTCGGAGAAAGTTCGAACTGAATATGTCGAAAAACAGGGAGAATTGAAAGATACTTTAAATGAAGCCGTTTCCACAGTTCCTCAATTAGATATCTATAAAAATGAGATATTGGGATCCAATCTGTTGGGCAATGCGCTTGATGATGCCATTGACGGTTTGGAAGATGTCCGCGACGGAAAGCTCCAAACTGCAGAATTTATTGAAATGATGGATCAATTCAAGATGGAGGCCAGACAAGAAGAAGTTGCTCTGGGAGTTTCTAAATTCAAAGATGCCACATCAGAAACCTGGTATTATGATTCAGCCCATTATGAAGACTTTAATATTAAGGGAAAAAATATAAACGGAGAAACAGTATTTGATCCCGCAGGCCAGACCACTTTTGCCGAAATGTTAAAGGTTATGGATGAAGCCCTTGGACTGAAACAGGGCGGCGGAACGGGTTTTCAGCCTGCTCAAAATCATTGGTCTGCCGGATATTACGGTGCCGTTGAAAATCGTGGAGTTACACTGCTCAAACCTGATCAAAAAATCACCAGAGGCGAAATGGCTCGCTTGATAGTCGAATTGACGGATTTGCCGATTCAGCAGGTGGAGACTCCGTTTACGGATTTGGCCGGCAATCAATATTCAAGTTATATTTCCACCCTTTATGCCAATGGTGTAATGAATGGGAATCCGGATGGCACGGTGAAACCCAATAATCAGATTAATCGCGCCGAAGCCTTTACTTTGGTGAAAAACATGGTTGAAAATCTCGGTTTAATGATCGTGGATACGCAAGAAATCGAAGACATCGCCGATATGGAAATAGAATATGGTGTGATGGACGACGATGACGACGATGACGACGACGACGATGACGACGACGATGATGACGACGATGATGACGACGATGACGACGACGACGACACGGTGGATTTTAACTAAAAATCGCTATTGCGTTGACTGTCGAAATATTGTATAATACTTATTGCAAATAAAAAAATTATGAAATATCCGCATTCTTTGCGACCGTCTTAAATTTAACAACTATATAATTTTATATATATATTTTCAAAAATAAAAATTAAAAACAAAAAAATGAAAAACGCATTTTGCAAAAAGGTCCTAGTACCTTTACTCGTGGTGGTGGCTTTGGGAGCCATTCTCTTTGCCGTTACGAAAAGTGGTTTGTTTGAGCAGTTCAAACTTGTTCAGACAAATTCCTTTACCGGTACCGTATCGACTATCACCGATCAGACCGGTGCCGGTCAGTTAATTCACAGCGGCGATGAACTGATGGTCTATAAAGTTATAGTTACCAATCCTACAAGTGTCGGCGATGTAACCGGTCTTTCGTTAAGACTTGAACCGGTTGGCGGAGCAACCTTTACGAATGCCGCCAACACTTCTTCAATTCTGGAAAATCTTCCCGATGGTGTACAGGTCTGGATGGACTACAATCAAGATGGCACATTTAGTCCGTTCGGCGACACGAGAGTGCATTATAATCCGTTGGCGGTTTACAATCTTGCGGCGGAAACCGACTATACTTTGGACATAGTTTTCAATGCTCCGGTGGTGCTTGCTCCTACGGGTAACAGCACCTTTTTTATAGTCGTGCGCGTAAAAGATCTTGGGCTGGTAAACGGTCAAGGGTTTAAACTCGGCGTGGACGCGAACGGTATAAACACAGCTTCGAATCCGACGAACACGCTTGTGGAAACAAACACGTTGACGATCAGTGCCAACAATGATCTGGCTGTGACAAAAGTAACTACGACCGGCGCTTTGAGTTCATCCGGGACAATCGTAAGTTTTTATTTTAATCAATCAATGGATCCGACCGCGGTTAGCTGGGCAAACACCGGCGGTAGCAATTATAATCCGGATTCCATATTCTATACCGAAAATCCAGCCACCTTTGCTTCCAGAACATGGGGAACCGGCGCTGTGGCCCAATTTAGCCAGACTAGTGTGGCAAATGATACTGTCGCGGTAACAGTCGGAACCGGAAGCACGGTTGCCAGCGGCGACAGAGCATGGGTCAATATTCCAAATACCGCGTATAACTGGCTTTCACAGCCTGTGCTTTTGGATACGACAGGTCCTCAACTTTCAAGCGCGTATCTGGTGAATGATGACAATATAAACGGTCAGGCCGATTCTTCCGGAGATCAGATCCTTTTTATATTCAATGAAGCCATTGATAGAAGCACTTTGGATGCAACCAATGTGCAGGCAAGACTGGCTCCAAGCGCCGGAACTTTTTCTGCTGTCGGCAATCCTGTTTTGCAATGGTATTCGGACGACATGCTTCTTGTAACTCTGCAGGCCGGCCAAACAAATACAGTAGGTGCGACTATCACCGTAAATGCCGCAGTGAAGGACAGGAACGGCAACGCGGCGACAAATCCGACAACTCTGCCGGTCGTTGTAGTGCCGACACTGACTCCTCCGTTTACAGTCAATTTGAGCGATCCTGACATCACAAACTGGGGCATAGACAACAATGATATTTTGGTCAGCTGGGTATGGGATGGCGCTCCGAGCGGTGATCATTTGAATGTCTATATTCTTCCTGAAGATGTCTCTCTGAATATTGCGACCCAAAATCCGATAAATTCTGTCAATATCGCTCCGGCGACCACAAGCTATACTTCCACAACTTATATTGGAGGCGATAGCCGTTCCAATTTTGACACTTATATGCCTTACTTTTATTTCAACGACATGACCGACTACCGCGCCTATGTGGTGGCATGTAATGCCACGGAGACGGCATGTTCTTTTCCCGGATTCAGTTCCACATTCCGTTTCAGCAATGACAACAGCGGTGGCGCGAATAACTGGTATACGGATTTCGGATGGGCAAGCACTTTTGTGGAAGACACGTTCCCGTGGGGATACAGTACGGTTGCAAAAAACACCAAAGTTTTCGCAATGGCTTTCTCGGATCCGATGGATTCCGCCACTATTACCACCAGCACTTTGACTCTAAAGAACGGAGTTACGGCGATCAATGGAAGTGTTTCGTATGACACTGAAACATGGGTGGCATATTTTACGGCCTCGGCAGCTTTGCCTCAAGACGCCACTCTGGATTTTGCACTGGCCGGCGGACAGGACTCGACTGGAAATACAGTGAACTATACAACTGTGTTTTATACAAACGCGAGCAACGATACTGCCGCTCCGACAGTAAGCTGGGCCTGGCCATCAGACGATCAAACCAGTGTGGATACCATGAGTTCAATGATCAGTGTCGGTTTCAACGAGGCGCTTGATCCAACGACCGTGATTGCCGCAAACTGGTCTTCTATTCCGGCTCTGACGGCAACAACCGAATATGATCCGATGTCTCAAGCTTTCGTGCTGAAACTTGACAGCGCGGCGCTACAGGGAAGTCTGCCATATACGATCACTTTTAACGGAACAAATATCAAAGATACCGCCGGTAATGCAATCGGAACGAACTATGTTTTGAATTTTACGACCGCCGCGGCGAATACAAGCGCGCCACAGGTGAGTTGGTCGGAATTCCGTCCGGACGGTTTCAATATCGGTTTTGATTTACCTATTAAGGAATCCACCATCACCAATTCCGCAAATTTCACTTTGACTTGTGGAAGCACGCCTGTCGGCTTGAGCAGCGCAAATTTTGACTGGGATCCATATGGCCAAAGTCTTCATGTGGATGGCGTGCCTCTGACCGCCAACGCCAGCTGCAGCTTAGTTTTGAGTGAAAATATCAAAGGCACAAACAATGTCAGCGTGGCCAGCGCAAGCAGAACACAAAGCGCGACCGTGAGCGATTTCCAAAGTGGAGACAGTTATTTCACGGATTTGTCCGCGAGCGCTGACGGCGACTGGTTCAAGATGGATACATGCGCAAGTTGTGAAGGCACATGGGATAATCCGGCTGTCCAATTCAGCAATCCGATCAATGTCTGGCCGGAGAGCAGAATCGCCGGAATGACATCAAAGTACTTTTTCAACTTCCCGATTGCCGAGTCTTTGAGCGACGGCGACAAGATCGTGCTGACTTTCCCGACCGGTTTTGATATCAGCAACGCCACTATCTCGGACGCATGGGAAAATAAAGATATCAACGGCTGGACCGATCAGACGGTAAAACTTTTGTCGATCAGCGACAGTCAAGTTACGAGAGAGATCACTTTGACTTTGGACATTGATGGCGATGGAACGATCGGCGAAAACGGTGACCAATTAAGTTTCAATATTGGAGGAATCATAAACAGTTCGACAGTTTCCAGCTCATACACCGTTACTTACACGACAAAATCCGGTGCAGGTGCGACATTGGAAGGTCCGAGCGATTTTGATCCTTTTGATATTCAGGCGGCCGGTGCCGGTGGATTTACGGTGACTGTGAGAAATCAAGACACTGAAGCTGTGATTGCCGGTGCGATTGTATTTATTGAAAGCGGAACTTTCGGCATGCAGGAGAAAACAACTGATGTAAACGGTGTGGCCTCTGTGACGGGTATCCCTGTTGAAAGCTGGGGCACGAGCGTTTCTGCGTGGCTGGATGGAAACAGAGTTCCTGACGGATATGTCGGAAGCTGGAATAGTATTTATTCGACTTTGACAACCGGCGCACCAACGGCAAGCGCGACGCTTTATTTGAACCCGGCCAATCTGGTGGTAAGCGGAACAATCACGCATACCGGTATTGGCACAGACGGCGCGACCAAAATGAATCTGTGGGCTTCCGGTCCAAGCTGGGCAAGCAAGATGATTACTTTGGACGCCGATGGAAGCACGAATTATACTTTGAAAATGGCCGATGCCGGATATTATCAGATCGGTGCAGATAAATTTTACGATCCGAATGGCGGTGGATATGGAACGGCTTCGTTTGTAACGCCTCCGCCTCAATCTGTGAATCTGACCGAAGCCAATACCAGCGGCAATCCAGTGGATACGGACTTTACTTTAGCCGCCGCGGACAAGACTATCCGAATTACCGTGCAGGATGACAATGCCGCGCCTATTACGAATGCCTGGTGTTCGGTGAGTTCCGATCATGCCGACAGCGGCTCATGGTTCTGGTCCGGCGGACAGTCCGACACAAGCGGTATCTGTAATGTGGCGGTCAATGCCGGGAGTTTCATCGTTGATGTTTCCGTTCCCGGTATGCCGGGCAATGGCGGCAAACCAATCAAGGTTGAATCCGGAGACACGACTGTAAATATGACTTTTGTAATCAAGCAGCCTGACATTTCCGTAACGGGAAGCGTGGTTGACGGAAGCGCCGCAGGCATGCAATACGCCAGCGTAAACTGTTTCAGCACCCAAGGTGAATACGCATGGGCGATGACCGATTCAAACGGAGATTATGTCTTCTATGTAAATGCGGGCACATGGTCATGCAACGCCTGGGGCGGAGAATACGGACAAATACCGGCCGCGACCGGCGTGGACGTGACGGATTTCGTAGTCAGCGCCAATGTGACCGGACTGAACTTTGCCTATGATCCGACCGCTTTCGCCAGCATCACCGGAACACTGCTTGATTCGCTCGGCGCACCGGTGCCTTATATGTGGCTGTGGACCGACAAATATAATTCCACAACCAAAAACTATGTCGGCTGGGGCAACGGCGCAAGCACAAACAGCAATGGAACATTTACAATTTTGGTGCCGAAAAACGCGGCCGATGAAAGATATAAATTGAGCCTGTGGGACAACGCGCTTGGACAAGTGACTTTGAGTGCCAGCATCAATGCATCAGCCGGCAATGTCGCCCTCGGCAACGTATCTTTGCCTGCGACCAAAACCGTGACGTTCAACGCTCTCGGTATTCCGACTGATGTTACAAATCTCTGGGTCAACATCCAAGAGCTGACAAACAACACTTGGAATTGGACCGAAATGCAGCTCTCGAGCGGCAGCGGTTCAAGCACCAAGTCACTGGCTGACGGCTCGTATAAAGCCGAAATCTGGGTGCCTGGTCTGGGAAATTTCAACGAAACATTCACAGTGGCCGGCGCGGCTACCAGCGTGAACTTTGATTTAGGCGCTTTGACGATCTCCACCCTGACTATCAATGTAAAAACCGATTCCGGAAGTAATATGACGGATGTCTACGTTGAAGCTTTTGATCCGACCAACGGGCGCTATGTCGGCGAATTTACGGATGCCAGCGGCAACGCCACTGTATCTGTGATCAGTGACGGCGCGACCTACTTCCTAAAAGCCAATACCTACGGATATATCAGCGACGCGGTGCAAACGGTTGCCGGTACGACTTCCTACAATCTTGTATTGGTGCTCGCTGACGCAACGATCAGTGGAACAGTGACCGACAGCAATGGCGATCCGGCCACCTATGTATGGGTGGACGCGATCAGCAGTGACGGTCAATGGGCTGGTACGAGCACAGACGGTAACGGCAATTTTGAACTGGCCGTTTCCTCTGATACCGAATGGGATCTCGTCGGATATGGAAATTATGGCGACTATGGTAACGCGCTCAATATCGCCGACGGCGATACAAGTGCGGACATAACACTTGATCTGTCCCGCACAGACTTTATTCCTTTTGATCCGGTGAGTTCCGTGATTGATCCGACTGCAGATACAGTGATGACTACGGACATAGCCGAAATTACCGCTCCGGCCGGTGCCTTGGGTGATGACACGAACGGTACGACCATCACTGTCAGCAATACGACTTCCGTTCCGGATACTGAAACCAGTAACGCTTTGGGAGGAATGGGTGTTGAGCTCTCCGCTGTCGACAGTAATCTCAATGACATCACCGCTTTTACCGACGATGTCCAGATTGAAATCAAGATCGACAAAGCCCAAGTGGACGCGTGGGTGACCGCAGATACTGTCGAAATCACCGAACTGGACGCTCCTCTCGGATACTTTGATGAAGTAAACGGAACATGGAGTGTTTTGGACGGCTCGAGCGTGTCGGTGGAAGTGCAGCAAAATACGGGCGAAGATTATGATACTGTAGCCATCGCCGACTTCATCGCCAACTATGACACCGTCTATGCCACTTACAACGACTTCGTTGTTTCGTATGCCGCGACTACGGACCACTTTACAGTTTTTGCTCCGGTAGGAAATGGCAGAGACAACAGCGCGCCAAGTACGCCAAGCACACCAAGTACACCAAGTACACCAAGCAGCAACAGTGCTGGCGGCGGTGGAGGAGGTGGAGGAGGCAGTTCCAAAAAGACAACTACAGTTGCCACTACTGATGGGACAGCAGAGAGTGCCGCGACTGCCGCGGACTATGACGAGCACTGGTCAAAGACCTATGTCGCCAAGTTGTTTGAAAAGGGTGTTGTGAGCGGTTGTGGAAACGGCAACTACTGCCCTGATACGAATATCACCCGTGCCGAACTTTTGAAGATTGCCATGAATCTGTTTGAGCTCGATGCGAGCACTCTGGCTTCTTCAAATCTCAACGATATTTCAACACACTGGGCAAAGAACTACATCAGCAACGGCGTGAAACTGGGCATCGTCAACGGCTACACCGTGAAAGGCAAAAACGTGTTTCAGCCGGACAAAGCGATCACCCGCGCGGAGGCGATGAAGATTCTCTTTAAAGCCGCCGACATGGAGCCTGAAGCTTCGACCGACAATCCGTTTGGCGATGTGAAAGCGAGCGACTGGTATAGCAGCTATGTGCTGGCCGCTTACAAAAACGGCATCGTCAGCGGTTACAGCGAAAACGGCAAGCTCAACTTCAAACCGAACCAATCGATCACACGCGGTGAGTTCGCAAAGATGGCTCTGATGCTGGATGAGATCAAAAATCCTCCGGTGGTTGAAGAGCCTGTGGCCGAGGAAGACGGCGGACTGGTCAACGCTCTGCGCAGATTCCTATAGTCGAATTTAGAAAGCCAATAAAAAGAGCCCCAATAAAACGGGGCTCTTTTTTTACAAAAAAAAGTGATATAATCAGGCGGAAAGTTTTCCTATGGATTTCTTTTCTCTCGCATTAACGGTCGTGGGGCTCTGTCTTTTTGAGACAATTTCGTCGATAGATAACGCGATCATCAACGCGGAGGTGCTCTCGACGATGGGCAAAAAAGCGCGACGATGGTTTTTGCTCTGGGGCATGCTTTTCGCGGTATTCGCGGTCCGAGGTTTACTACCGTGGGTGATTGTGTGGGCGTTTACGCCCGGGCTTGGGCCGATACAATCGCTGACGGCAACCTTTAGCAGTGATCCGGCCGTGCACGCGGCGATCGAGAGCTCGGCTCCGATTCTGCTGATAGGCGGCGGGACATTCCTGATCTTTTTGTTTTTTCACTGGCTGTTTCTGGAAAATAAAAATTACGGACTGCATTTTGAACCGTTTTTTCAAAAACTGGGCGTGTGGTTTTACGCGACTGTTTCTATACTACTGTGCGTTTTGATTTGGCAGGCTTTGAAGGTGGATGCGATGATGGCGTTTGGCGCGGCGGTGGGATCTTCGGCATTCTTTATCACGCACGGATTTAAACAGAATGCTGAAAATCAGGAGGCAAAGCTGATGAAAACGGGACTTTCTGATATCAGCAAGATCATGTATTTGGAGGTGATTGACGCGACTTTTTCGATAGATGGAGTGTTGGGCGCGTTCGCGTTTACGCTGTCGGTGCCGATTATTTTACTCGGAAACGGGCTGGGAGCTTTTGTTGTGCGGGAGGTGACAATTAGAAATATTGAGAAGATCAAAAAATATCTTTATCTGAAAAACGGAGCGATGTATTCGATTCTGTTTTTGGGAACGATTATGGTGATGGACAGTTTCGGATTCGAAATTCCGCAGTGGCTGGCGCCGGTGATCACGTTCGTGGTGATCGGGTTCTTCTATTTGAAGTCGAAGAGGGCGATTGGAAAGGCTGAAAATCCCGCACTTCGCTAGCGCTTCGTGCGTTCTGGTGATGTGTACCCCTTTTAGTAGACACTTTAGAACCCCCTAACCCTCAACCTTGGTTAGAAGATGATCTCTGTATGCAACAGGTGTCATCCGGTTTCTGGTCCACTGTTTTCTTTCGTGATTGTAGTATCTCATATATTCGTCGATTGCCAAACGTAACTGTTCGAACGATTGGCAGGAGTTGTAATCAAGCTCGTCTTTCATATGGCCGAAGAAGGATTCAATGGGCGCGTTGTCGATGCATTTTCCTTTGCTAGACATTGATTGGATCATCTTCAATTCCTTGACGATCTCAATATAGGCTGGGTTGGTGTAATGAAATCCTTGGTCAGAGTGAATCATAATATTTTCGTACGAATCCAATTGTATATTTTTCACGGTCTCTGTAACCAAAGCGACTTCCAAGGACTGGGAGAGATTCCATGCCACAACTTCACCACTCGCAATATCTTTGATAACGGAAAGATAGGCAAAGCGGCTCAGAAACGGAATGTATGTGATATCAGTGCAGAAAACTTTGTACGGCAAAATCTGATGGAATTCTCTTTGTAGCTTGTTGGGGAATGTCCTGTGCTCCATGCTTTTCTTCATCATCTGTTTGTATGGATTCTTTTTTCTCACCACGGCGCTCAATCCATATTTTCTCATTATCCTCTGTATCTTCTTGTGATTCATGTCCGGTAGCCTCATTTTTAGATTCCTCCAGCCATATTTGCCTTTTCCTCTATCAAAAACTTTCTGGATTGCGAGGTAATCAGAATAATCTTTGTCCGGTTTGTCTGTATATTTTAGCCATTTGTAGTATCCGGCTCTGGAGACATTTGCCAGTTTGCAAAGGATATTGACATCATCTTTTAGCTCTCTGATGAGTTTGTATTTTTCACGCGGCCTGAGTTTGACTCCGCTCTTTTGGCCCGGAGTTTGGCTAAAAAATCATTTTCTTTTTCAAGATACCTAATCTGAAGCTCCAGCCGCCTAACTCTGTCAGCCTCTGGCGACCTGGCTCTTTTGTGTCCGCCGTCCGCCTGAACTCCTGATAGTTTGATCAAGCTTTCCAAACCTCTTTTTTTGACCATTCTCCTCCAATCTTTGAGCGTATACCTGCAATAGCCTTTTTTCCATATGCCGATATCAAAACCTGCTTGTTTCCAGATCTCGTCCGGATTGATTCCCTGAAAATACAAATCCAAAGCCCGTTTTTTAAATTCGTAGGTGTAGTGGATTGATCTTTGTCCACAGCTAAAGACACAGGGATTCTGTTCTAACTTCGCGATCTGCTCGCTTGAAAATATTGTTCTCATATTCTTTTGTTAATTGATTACTAACTTATTCTAACAAAAGAAAACTGTACCCGTGTCTACTTTTTGGGGTACAGATCATGGCGGAGAGGGAGGGATTTGAACCCTCGCGCCGGGTTTCCCCGACCTACAGGATTAGCAATCCCGCCCCTTCAACCACTTGGGTACCTCTCCGCGTTTGTGCCTTTTAGGCAGGAGTAAATATATGGAAAAGCGGACTTAAAGTCTAGTCTTCATCAGCACGGTGGTGTATGGCCGCCAGAGGGAGAGCGTGTAGTAAACGTCGCGGCCGTCCGTGCCGAAGGTTTCGGGGAGGATGTAGCCGCCGTAGCAGCTTCTCCAGCCTTCTTTCATCCAGTCGGAGTTTTTTGCGCATGGGTTTAGGGAGTATTTTTGGAATGGGCCTGCGGGAGAGTCGGAAGCGTAGAGTTTGAGACCACCGTTTGTGAGCGAGTAATTGCTAAACATGAGGAGATACTTTTTGAGAGTCGAATTGTAAACAGCGGAGAGTTCGCCGGCGTTGGCATCGATGAGCGGGGTGGCTTCGGAGATATCAGTAGTCCAATTCGGATAATAATGGTAAGCGGATTTATTTTCGATTTGGCTTGGGTCGACATAGGCGAGATAGATGCCGGATTTTCGATATTCGCCGGTGGCGTAAATATAGACGACGGGTTTGCCGTCTGGAGATGTGCCAAAGATGGGAGCGCTGTTCATATGGATAGAGTCGGGGGACCATAGGGTTTTTGTTTCCTGAAAATTTTCGGTGCCGTCAGATTTGAAAAGCAGGCCATAGCCGTGGTTCCCATTCTTATTCAAAAAATCCCAGTTGGTCATGCGCATGGCAAAGAGGTAAACGGTTTTGCCGATCTGGATGATGCCGGATGGGACGGTGGAGATGTCTGTGCCGGTTTTTTTCGCGGATTTGAGAGGCTCGAGACGAGGCCATGTGAAATCAGCGCAGTCGGGAGTGGCGGATTTTGGGGCGACGGCGATGGTGGAGGCGGCGATGTTTTTGTTTATTTTGCCGCCGTTTGTATCTCCGAAAAAGAGATAGAGGCTGTTGTTGCGGACCAGTCCGATGCCGAGATCGGTGCCGGTGATGCCGGCGGAGTTTGCCGCGCGGTCGACGAGATTGCAGATGAAGGTGGAGGGGAGAGAGGTTTGGCGGTTGTTTAGGAATTTAAATTTGATAAATGAGAAAGCGAGAAAAAGGATGATGATTGTGAGAATAATTTTGATAGCGGTTTTCATGTGGTGGTGTTTTATTTCTTGTGATCCGCGCCGATGGCTTCGGAAATATTGTTATAGCCGTCTTTTTTTAGCAATTCCACCAAGCCTTGGTTGATTTCGCTGATGACCTGCGGGCCTTCGAAAATCATGCCGGTGATGAGCTGGAGGAGAGAGGCGCCGAGGCGGATTTTTTTGTAGGCGTCCGCGGCGGAAAAGATGCCGCCGACACCGATAACGATCATTTTGCCATGAGTCTTCTTGTAAACTTCGGAGATGAATTTGTTTGAGAGATCTTCTACCACTTTACCGCTGATGCCGCCGAGAGAAGGTAAATCTTTGTCGAGGATTTTGTGGGCGATTTTGGAGCGATCTTTATTTAAATTTGTGCAGACGAAACCGGAGATGTGATGGTTTTGGGAGACGGCGATGATGTCGTCGAGTTGGCTTTCTGTGAGGTCGGGGGAGATTTTCAAAAAGATCGGTTTTTTGCTGGGGAAAGTGTCGATTTTTGTGAGCAGGAACTCGAGTTTTTCCTTATCCGTAAAAGGCTCGCCGCCGAAAGCGTTTGGACAGCTGATATTGATAGTGTAGTAGTCGCCGATGTCCTGAAAGGCGACGTAGGCTTTGAAATAATCGGCAATGCCGGCGTTGGTATCCACTGTTTCGCGACAGTTGGTTTTTGCGATGCTGATGCCGATGGGGAAACGGAAAGTCTCTCCTTTGAGGCGTGTGGAGATGGACAGGGCGCCGTCATTTTTCAGACCGTAGTAGACAACCAGAGCTTGGGATTTTTTTAAGCGCCAGAGTCGCGGTTTGGGATTTCCTTCACAAGGTTCACCTGTTATGGAACCGATTTCTTCGAAACCGAAGCCGACATTTGGCAGGATGTTTGTTAGGTGGGCGTCCTTGTCGAAACCGGCGGAAAGGCCTAGGGGATTTTGGAAGTTTATACCGAGGATGGTTTGCTCGAGGGCGGGATGGGAATAATTGAAAGCGAATGAGGTGAGGCCGCGGGTGATGAAGTTTGAGCCGAGAATACGGCCGATACGGGTCATGCCGTCGTGAGTGCGTTCGGGGTCGATGTGAAAAACAATTCTTTTGAAAATGTTCTTGTAAAAGAAACGGGAGATGGAGTTGCGGACTTTGATGAGAAATTCTTTGACTTGCATAGCGAAGCGATTTTACCGCAAAATGACTGATGAATCCATAACCCTCTTCCAATGAAAAAGTTTTTACTGTTAGTTGCGGTCAGTCTGATGGTGTTTTCGGCGTGCGGAAAAAAGGACGAAACTACGGCGATAATTCCGGAAGAAAAGGAAACCGTGACAAAGGAGCCGGAGGCGACGGGACCGAAACATTACACGATTGAGTCCGCGATTATCACCTATGAATTTGATGGCATGCAGACGGGGACTTCGACATTCTACTTCGACAACTATGGGGCGCGGAGCGCGAGTTATGAAAACTTGAGTACGAGTTACAGCGGGATTCAAACCGGAACAAACAACAATCTGATGATTTTAGATGCTGGCTGGGTTTACAATATCGATTTGAATACAAACAAAGGCATAAAATTCCAAAATTTCCTGCCGGAT
>JBAZZM010000002.1:0-27914 GCA_041658805.1 Candidatus Altimarinota bacterium
AGTGTGTCGCGGGAAAATTCTGCAATTTCATCTAGAAAGAGTACGCCGTTGTGAGCGAGGGAAATTTCGCCCGGTTTGGGAGCGGACCCTCCCCCACCGACCACAGCGACTCGTGAGGCGGTATGATGGACTTCGCGGAAAGGGCGATTTGTGATGAGCGGCTGGTCGGGACTCAGAAGTCCGGAGACGGAAAATACTTTTGTGGTTTCGAGAATTTCGTTTTTGGACATGGGGCTGATGAGAGTTTTGAGAGCCCGACAAAGGATGGTTTTGCCACAACCGGGACTGCCGATAAGAAATAAATTGTGGCGGCCTGCTGCGGCGATTTGGAGGGCGCGTTTGGCGTATTCGAGACCGATGATCTTGGTAAAGTCGTCGATGTTTTCGGATGGAGGTTGGGGAATGAATTTCTTTGTGTATTTGGTGAATGTTAATTGAAGCAAGTCCTTCAGATGGTTCAACGGATAGATGTCGATGCCGTCGATAAAAGAAGCTTCGGTAGCGTTTGCCGCGGGGAGGAAAATCTTTCTAAAACCGTGAAGTTTGGCGTGCTCTGTGATAGGCAAAATTCCGCTGACCGGCTTGATTCTGCCTTCTAGGGAAAGCTCACCGATGACGATGGCGTTGTCAAAAATATCGGCGGAAATTTGTTTACTGGAAATGAGAATGCTTAAGGCGATGGGCAGGTCAAAAAGCGCGCCCTGCTTGCGGATCTGGGCCGGAGCGAGATTGATGGTTTTGCGGGTCTGCGGAAATTCCAAACCGCAATTTTTGATACTGGAACGGACGCGTTCTTTGGACTCCTGAACAGAGGCGTCGCCGAGTCCGACGATGTTGAATTGTGGAAGGCCGCTGGAAATATCGGCTTCCACTTCTACGATATGGCCGTTTAAGCCGAGAACAGTGCAGGAAAAAACTTTGGCAGTCATGGTGAGTTTGGTTAAGTTATATTGCGTTTTTTAATTTATTTGCTATAATTGCGGCGTAGTTTCAACTACCCTGCTCGAGGATTCGAGTCCGATTTCCGGACCTTGCTACGGCTAGGTCCTTTTCTTTCAAGCTTCTACGAATCGGCTGACGGGAGATCAGGATTACTTTCTTCTTTTTTCTTTGAAGGTATCCAAGCAATAAACAAAAATCGTTGTCGCTGGTAAAAATGCATATTGAATCGTAAAAATCGATCAATCTGACAATATCCAAACAGATTTCAACATCAAAATTACATTTTGGAATAAGCCTTAACTTGTTATCAGCCCTATCCTTTATCCATTGAATTGGCTTTGCAATTGTTTTAAAGCCATTGTTTTTAGCTGATTTTTTGATGTGCAAAGAGGCTTTCATACTCTGATCAAATCCGTAATAAAAGAACTTTCGCGTAGAAAACTGACCTGTGAAATTTGCCAGTTTTCCAATATCGACTATCAATTTTTCTGTGCTACTTAGTCGTTCTCCGTCCGGACCCCAAACATCTTTATCAAACCACTTGTTGACATTGCCAAAGTCAACGAAGGTGTAGATAGTACCAAATTTTGCCAATTCTAAGTTCATGTTTGCCATGACGTTAGCAGACACTTCTTAAATTTTCTTAAAATTTTTCTTAAGAGTTTTTTTGGCTTATTTCAGGACGATTTTGTAGAATTGATTGCCGGACTGGAAATAAATTTCTTTGCCGTTGCCTAGTGGGATGAAGTTTTTTGGTGTGCCGGAGTTTGCAGGCAAAGTACCGATAGTCTGGACAGAGGCGTCGAGGGGATTGTAGAGGCCGATGGTGTAAATGTCGGTGTCTATCTGTTTGGCGCCGAAAACCAGGAAGCCGTCGAAAGTCCAAGCAGTCTGACGGGCGTCGGCGTAGATGTCGAGAGGCGCGATGTTGTTTGCGCTGTCGAGTAGAAAAAGCTGATCGGTATCGCTGGTGTCGAAAATAAAATATTTGCCGTCATAGGAGAAAGAGCCGTTTTGTGGCGAGCCTATTTCAGATGAGGAGACGAGCGTTCTGGCCTTTGTAGTGAGGTTTATGAGATAGGCGGTGAAAGATGAAGCTGACTGGTCAACGATCAAAGCGGCGGATGGCGAGGAAAAAATCTTTGGGGCTTTGATGGCCTTTTGGAAATAAACGATGGCGCGGCGATTGATGTCGTCCGAGCTGATCAATTTATATGATTGTGTTTGCGGATCGGCGACGAGTTCGTATTTGGAAGTTGTGGAAACTTGAGGGAGAGAAGTAGCTTTTTCAATTTTTGGAATCAGACTGAAAGCGACTTTTTTGCTGACGGTCTGCCAAAGTCCGATGGAGAGAGTCTGGAGCGAGCTGCGATAACCCTGTTTTTTGAGAATGAAGTTTGTTTCGCCGCTTTTGACTTTTATGGGGCAAGGCGATATTTGGCAATCCACTGTTTTGGTGACAATGCTGTCATCGTAAACATCGACAGTGAAAGGCGCTTTGGCTTCAAAAACTGCCGTGCCTCGATCGAAAACATTTGCCCAAAAATAGTATCCTGTGAAGAACAGAACTATGAGCAGCAACAGTCCGCCGAAAAACAATGTGCGACGAGCTTCAACTTCCATTAAAAACGTTTTTATAGTGAATGAGTTTGGGACGATTTCCCTGCCGTAATTCTACGGCAATCACATCGATTCGCCAACTTAAAGGTGGAGGCGGGTTTTGCGTGGCGAAAAAATGCATGGCGGTGCGATAAATTTTATAAAATTTGCGGGCGTCGACGGCCTCTGCCGGAAGACCAAAAAAGCGGTTGCTACGGGTTTTTACTTCCACAAAAACGATCTTTTGATTTTTATCACGTGCGACGATGTCGGCTTCGCCATAGCGGCTGTGAAAATTCCGTGAGAGAATCCGATAATCGGCTTTGACCAAAAATCGGGCCGCGAGGGCTTCGCCGGATTGTCCCAAAATGGCTTTTTCAGTAGGCATTCGATTCAAATAAATGGCTTAATCAAGACCCTATCACAAACTTCTTAAATTTTCTTTAAATTTTTCTTAAATTTAGGTATACTCCAGTCCCAATTCAAAACTATGGCGCAAAAAGATAAAGCTTCCTTTGTTCCTCCGCACAGTCTGGAAGCCGAGATGTCGACCCTCGGGGCTTTGCTGATAGACAAAGACGCGATTATTAAAATTTCCGATTTTTTGAAGGCGGAAGATTTTTATCATGACTCGCACAAGATCATCTACCAAGCGATTAATGACCTCTACGACAAGCGCTCCCCTATCGATCTGGTGACTTTGACCAATATTCTGGAAGACCGCGGAGAATTGAAGGCGATAGGCGGAGCTTCGTATCTGGCCCGATTGGCGAATGAGGTGCCGACGGCTTCACATCTTTTTCAATATGGAACGATCGTGAAAGAGAAATCCGTTTTGCGCAGACTTATTTTGGCCGGGGATACGATCAAAGGCCTTGGTTATCACGAAGACGTGAATGTTGAAGAGTTGATGGATTCGGCGGAAAAAACGCTGTTTAACGTGTCGCAAACTTTCATGGCCGACCGCTTTGTGCATATCAAAGACATTTTGGGTCAGACATATGAACGCATTTCGGATTTGCATGATCCGGACGCAAAGGAAAAATATCGCGGACTACCGACCGGATTTGCCTCGCTGGACAATTATCTTTCCGGTTTTCAGCCTTCAGATCTGATCGTGATCGCGGCCAGACCTTCGATGGGAAAGACCGCTTTCGCTCTGAATATCGCGCAAAACGTGGCCAAAAGAGGGAAGGCCGTGGGCATCATGTCTTTGGAAATGTCCAAGGAACAGCTCGTGGAGCGCATGTTCTGCAGTCTGCTGTCCGTGGACTCGTGGAAGATGCGGACCGGCAGACTAAGTGACGATGATTTCAGCAAGATCGGAGCGATCATGGACGAATTAAATACAATGAAAATTTATATCGATGATTCGATCGGCAATTCCATTTCTGAATTGAAAGCAAAGGCCAGAAGGTTGAAAATGGAGAGCGGCTTGGACATGTTGATTGTTGATTATTTGCAATTGATGAGCACAGGCGGAACAGGTAGTTTTCAGCAAAACCGTGTGCAGGAAATTTCGGAAATTTCGAGAGCTTTAAAATCGCTGGCGCGCGATTTGTCGATTCCGGTCGTGGCGCTTTCACAGCTTTCCCGTGCGGTGGAACTCCGCCCAAGCAAGATTCCGCAATTGTCGGATTTGAGAGAGTCGGGCGCGATTGAGCAGGACGCGGATGTGGTTTTGATGATGTATCGTGAGGATTATTACGAAGAAGATATTGAAGCTGGGAAGAAAGGTGTTACTGATATCTTCATTCGTAAACATCGTAACGGACCTATCGGACATATCGAACTTGCTTTCAAAAAAGAACAGATGAAGTTTTTGGATATGGATACGAAGCGCAAGCCGGAGGAATATGGAGTAGCAGTTTAAGGCGATTCTTCTATGTTGAGAAAAAGGTGGCGGCTCTTTATAATGCATGCATGAATACGGAAAATAATGAATATTACGATCGCCTTCAGAAGCTGAAGCTTCTCCGGGAAAGCGGAGTAAACCCTTATCCGGAAAAATATGATCGGACACATACGACTTTGGAGGCTGTCCAGTTTGGTGAGAAAGAAAAATTGCGCAGCGTGGAAGATATCTTAAAAAAGAAAAATGCGAAGACCATGAAATTGGCTGGCAGAGTGATGACTTTCAGAGCGCATGGCAGACTTTCTTTCGCCAATCTGCAGGATTTTAGCGGGAAAATTCAGGTCTGTTTTATGGAGGACCTGCTTGGGAAAGAAAATTACAAATTTTTGCGTAAAGTTGATATGGCCGATTTTCTGGGCGTGGAGGGAGAACTTTTTCGAACAAAGCATGGAGAGATCACTCTGATGGTTTATAAATTGCAGATGCTGTCAAAGGCGCTCCGACCTTTGCCGGAAAAATGGCACGGCATTAAAGACCAGGAACAAGTTTATCGTCAGCGTTATTTGGATACGACGATGAGTCGTGAGAGTCTGGAACGATTTAAATTTAGAAGTGAATTGATTAAAGCGTTGAGAGATTTTTACTGGCAGGAAGGATTCATTGAAATCGAAACGCCTGTATTGGAAAATGTTTCTTCCGGTGCAACGGCAAGACCATTTGTCACTCATCATAATGCTTTGGATATTGATGTGTTTTTGAGGATTGCTGCGGGAGAATTGTGGCAGAAAATGGCTGTGGTTGGCGGATTTGAAAAAACTTTTGAAGTGGCACGATGTTTTAGGAACGAGGGCATGGATCCAAGTCATTTGCAGGAATTCACAATGGTCGAACATTACGCAGCTTATTGGAATTACGAAGACAACATGAAGTTCACGGAAAAAATGTTTGCATATTTACTAAAGAGACTTTTAAAAACAACAAAAGTGAAGTTAAAAGACCGCAGTGGGAATGAAGTTGAAGTGGATTTTAAAACCCCATGGAAACGAGTGAAATTTACAGAGCTGATTAAAAAAGATTCCGGTATTGATGTGCTGGAATACGGAGATGCCACAAGTTTGCTGAAAGAAATTAAAAGAAAGAATATAGTGATTGAAGGCGCTGTGAAGCTTGGATATGGGAATTTGGTGGATGCTCTTTACAAAAAGCTTTCCAGACCTAAATTGATTCAGCCGACTTTCGTAACCAATCATCCTTTAAGCACCAAGCCGCTGGCGCGAAAGAGCGATAAAGACCCGCGTCTTTGCGATACATTCCAGCTACTCGTGAATACTTTGGAAGTTATAAATGCTTATGGTGAAATCGTGGATCCGATTGATCAACGTGAGAGATTTGAGGCTCAGGCTTTAGCAAAGGCACAGGGTGACGAAGAGGCAATGATGATAAACGAAGAATACCTGACTGCGATGGAACATGGGATGCCGTGTATGTCCGGATGGGGAATGGGAATTGACCGCTTGGTGACGCTCTTGACCGGACGGGATAACCTCAAAGATAGTGTCATGTTTCCATTGCTAAAACCATTGGAGGAAAATATGCGTAAACAACAAAAATTACTGGAAAAGGCAAAGCAAAAAGTTAAGAAGGGCAAATAATATGGATAAAATAGCGGTTCTAGATTTTGGCGGACAATACGCGCATTTGATCGCAAACAGGATCAGGAGAATGGGCGTGTATAGCGAGATTTTTGACGGCGAAGTGGAGCCGAACAAATTGCTGGATTTCAAAGGGGTGATACTGTCCGGAGGGCCGGCGAGCGTGCAGGCGGAGACGAGTCCAAAATGCGACGCGCGGATTTTTGAGCTGGGCGTGCCGATTTTGGGAATCTGCTATGGGCACCAACTGATGGGAATGACTTTGGGCGGAGAGGTGGAGCACGGCGAAGTGAGGGAATATGGACCGGCGGAAGTGCATTTCGTGAAAAAAGGCGGGATTTTCGAAGGCGTTGAAGACGTGGAACCGGTATGGATGAGCCATTTTGATCAGGTCGTGGAATTGCCGGACGGTTTTGAACTAATCGGAAAAACAGATGACTGTCCGATAGCGGCGATGGCCAATTTTGGGCAAAATTTGTTTGGAGTTCAGTTTCATCCGGAGGTGACGCATACTCCATGCGGACAAAAAATTCTGGAGAATTTCATTCAGCTGACAGACGCAAAACGGGAGTGGAGCATCGAGACCTACATCGAAGACATCACCAAGCAAATTCAAAATCAGGCCAAGAATAAAAAAGTGTTTTTGATGATCAGCGGAGGCGTGGATTCGACGGTTGCTTTTTTGCTTCTGGCGAAGGCTTTGGGACCGGAAAAAGTTTACGGGCTTTTTGTGGATACCGGTTTTATGCGCATGAACGAGCGAAAAGAAGTGGAAGAGGCTTTGAAGTCAGTGGGAGTTACTAATCTGCATGTTTACGATGCCGGTGAAGAATATTTTGCGAAACTGAAAGGCGTCTATGAGCCCGAGGAAAAACGCAAAATTATCGGCGATTTGTTTTTGGATATTCAACAAAAAGTTTCGGATAAATTGAGGCTGAATCCGGAGGAATGGTTGCTGGGACAGGGAACTATCTATCCGGACACTATCGAAACGGGCGGCACGAAACACGCCGACAAGATCAAGACGCATCACAATCAAGTCCAGAGGATCAAAGATATGACCGCGGCTGGAAAAATGATTGAGCCGCTAAAACAACTCTACAAAGACGAAGTGAGGCTGGTCGGTGAAAAGCTTGGCTTGGCTCACAAGATGGTATGGAGACATCCATTCCCAGGGCCTGGACTTGCCGTGAGATGTCTATGCGTGAAAAATCCGGAGACAATCAAAGAGCCTGACGGCTTGGCAAAACTTGCCGGTGAATTTGGTTTGAAAGCTAAAGTGTTGCCGATCAAGAGTGTCGGTGTTCAGGGCGATGAGAGGACTTATCGCCATCCGGTGGTGGTGTATGGAAAGGCAAATTCGTGGGAAGATTTAAATACTCTGTCCACGCAAATGACCAATCAGTTTACAGACATCAATAGGGTGCTTTTGGGGCTTAGGCCTGAGGCTTTCGATGGATTGACTACACATGACGCCTACCTGACAAAAGAGCGAATTTCAATCCTGCAGGAGGCGGATAAAATTGTGATGGATTTTATCGTGGAGCACGGCATGGATCATGACATCTGGCAATTTCCGACAGTACTTGTTCCGCTGGGTGGTGAATCGATTGTGCTGCGTCCGGTGGAAAGCGAGGAGGCGATGACGGCAAATTTTTATCAGATGAATTTTGAAAAATTGAACGAACTGGTAAAGAGACTGGGAAGTATAAAAAGTATCGGTGCGATTTTTTACGACATCACAAACAAGCCGCCGGCGACGATAGAGTGGGAGTAGATTTTATTCCAAAGAAATTTTTGTCGGAGCGATTTTCAGGCCGAGATATTTTTCGGTGAATTCCTTGAAGCGCTGCGGATCGTCCGTGGTCAGGAATGTGCGCTTTTTACCTTTCTTAAGCGTTTTTTCAATCTCCGGATGACGATTTAAATACTCTTTTAATTTTGTGGCGACGATGTCTCCGGATTCCAAAATTTTGACACGCGGACACATGATCCGACGGAAAGTTTTGATCATCATCGGATAATGCGTGCAGCCGAGAATGAGAGTGTCGATGTGGCATGTTTTCAGAGATTGCAGATACTTTTTGGCGATGGAATTGGCTTCCGGTTTTTCGTGCCAACCTTCTTCGATAAATGGCACGAGCAGAGGACAGGCTTTTGAATAAACATGGATGCCTGGATTCAGTTTGTGAATTTCAGTTTCATAGGCATGAGAATTGATTGTGGCGTTGGTACCAATCACCCCTACCCTACCGCCTTTAGTGACTTTAGAGGCCTCTTCGGCAACGGGAATCAGGACGCCAAGGACTTTGCTGTATTTTTTTTGAATATCGCGGAGCGCCACACTGGAGGCTGTGTTGCAGGCAAAAATAATCAGCTTCGCTCCCCTATCCAAAAGATATCGCACAGCCTGTTCCGAAAACTTCTTGATGTTGTCGGGGCTGTGACTGCCATATGGGGCGCGCGCGTTATCACCGAGATAAATGTAGTCGTATTCCGGAAGAGCCTTTAAAATAGGCTTTAAAACGGTTAAACCGCCATATCCGGAATCAAACAGGCCAATCATATTTAATTTTTATCAGGAGTGCAGTTTAGCTGAAGTTTTACTTTTTGTTTAGTTTTTTCTATATTGTTATTCCTAACACTTGTGAGTATGCAAAAAAAAGCCCTAGTCGTATTTCTGGTTACCGGCGTCTTTGCGGGAATTCTTTTAGCATGGCAGTTCGCGACAAGAATCCCAAAGGGAACGACTTTCGTTGCCGACGAATGGAGCGCGAGACAGGATGTTTTGGACAACTACCTTGATGAACAGGCCTATTTAAAGAGCAGAATCGTGACTTTGCGCGGGCAGATCCAGGATTCGCAGGGAGAGATAAGTCTGCAAAGTGAAAAGACCAATCTGGATATTTTGGATAATTTAAAAAAGGCTATCGGACTAACGCCGATCAGCGGAGAAGGCGTAGAGATAACTCTAAACGACAGTCCTTTGTCTCTGCGTGAAGGAGCAAGTGTCTCCGACAATTTACTGATTCAGGCTGCGGATTTGCGTGATGTGGTGAATCTTCTTTTTGCCGCGGCCGCCGAGGCGATCAGCATTAACGATCAAAGAATCATCGCCACCTCCCCTATCAGTTCGGTTGGTACTACGATCCTGATAAATAATTCGCATATCGCTGCGCCATTTGTGATCAGGGCTGTCGGCGACACCGGAATTATCCGCCAACGACTGCTAAATCGCTCCTTGCTGGAAGACCTGTATGCGCGGCGGGACAAAGGCGCGATTATTTTTGAGGCTGTCACAAAAAATTCGCTGACCATACCAATCTATAATGCTGATCTGAAAGCCAAATATCTTAATCTGGTTACACAATGACGATTAATCACAAAGTATACATTTTGGGCATCGGAGTTTTGGCGGGATTGCTACTGATTTGGCAGAGTAAGTCACTCCGGAATGCAAATGAAACTTTTGGGAGAGAGGGCGCCAGCACAGTGTTTCAGGAAATCAAAATTTTGAAGGAAAAAAACGATGATTTGCGAAAGGAAGTAAATGAATTGGAGGATTCGCTTGATCAGTTAAAAGGCCAGGATTCGGCTTTAGGAGCCCTTCAAGATGAAATCGACAAATACAAGAAACTGAGCGGAGAATACCCTGTTTACGGGCCTGGAGTGACGATTAAAATGGCGGCCAATATAAACACTCCATGGGCAATAGATGTCGTAAACGAGCTTTTGAATTCAGGCGCGGAGGCAGTGTCGCTGAATGATATCCGAATCATTAATAATAGCGCAGGTTTCGATACTTTGCCGAAGGGTCAAATACTTCTCAATGGTAGCATTTTGAAAGCGCCATATGAATTTAAGGTCATTGGTGAGCCAACTCAGCTAATCAAGATATTGGAATTGCCTGGAGGACTGTTTGATCGTCTGGAAGCCGCATTCCCTGGGTCACCTATCCAGACCGAACGCAAAGAGATTATTCAAATGCTATAAATTTAGCGATAAATGAGTAGGAGCCAAAGTGGCTGTAGCGCGAGCAAACCCACCAAAATGACCAGAAAAAGCCGCTTACTCAATTTTTCGTATTTGAGCTCGTTGACTAGTCGCTTGAGCTTCGTCAGCCCATCTTCGATTTCTGACTTGAGGGTAGTTTCCAGCTTCTCACGCTCCTGGTTTTGGCGATGATACTCCAGCATGGGAACACTGTTTCGGACCTGTGCCTCGAGCTGTCCAACGCGATAATTAGCCATTTCCAAACGCTCCTGCTTTTCATTCAACTCCTCCTTCAACTGACCGTAAAGATTTTCGTAAACATCACCATCTCGACCCCTCGGCGTGGACAATTTTGGATGCGAATGGACAGAGTCATGATCAACAACCTCAATCGTGTCCATATTGTCTACGTCGTCGTCCATAGACATCTTGGGAGTAGACAGTTTAATTTTTTCTACCAAAATAGGCTTCTCTTTTTTTGCTTTTACCTCAAGCACCTCAGCTTTATCTAACCAGATACGACCGTCGACAATCCTGGTAGACATTTTTCTTGCACGAACATATCTATCGAGAGTTCGAATCGATATATTTAGCAATCTACTAGCCGCTTTTCGATCTAAATTGTATTCTTTAACAGACTCCGTAGTGCTCATTTTTTTGTCTATTAATGTCTATTGATAGAGTATAGACGTACAGTGGTCATTTTCGGACCAATTGTAATCTTCTTGTCGACTAATGTCCAGTTCATGATTTAATCTTCTTTACTTAATTTTTTTGATGGGGATAATGTATGTATCTACCTCGTCCTATGGGTTTTTATAAAAAAACTCGTAAGAAGCTCATCAATAAGCCGTTTCTTGTAAGGGCGTTGTTGATAATGATGGGAATGCAAATTTTGGGTTACGGGGTGGTTTTTGCGGCTACAAAGACATACGAATCATTTATCGGTATGGAGGGGCTTAAAATTGAAATAATGAGCCATATCGCCGGATCGGGGACCGGAGCAAGTTTGGTAAGCGGAGATTTTAATGGAGATAAAGTGGACGATCTGGTTGTGTCTTCACCTCTGGACTCGACCGGCTTAAAAAAGTGGAATGGCACCGTATCTGTAATTTTTGGAGAAGAAGGCGCCAGCAATCAAACTGTTGATCTCAGTAATGACCAAAGTATTATTAATTTTTTTGGAGAAAGTTCAGGCGATCAGCTTGGTAGCAGTTTGACGGCAGGGGATTACAACGATGATGGGATTAGCGATCTGGTGATTGGTGCCTATAATGCATTTCAAAATGGTGAGCGGCCCGGCAAGGTATATATCATCTATGGACAAGTGGACTTGGGTGGACAAGCGTGGGATTTATCCACCAATAAGCCAAATGTTTTGTTGAGTGGACAACATGATGGCGACAATTTCGGATTGGGTTTGTCTACTATTGATGTGAATAATGATGGTGTCGATGATTTGATTGTAGGGGCTCCAATGGCAAGTGGAGAAAGGGTCCCTAGATCTGGCGCTGTTTATATTTATCCTGGTATATCAAAGGGTTTGAGTCAAAATGCCGCGACCACTTTGTTTGGGAAAAAAACAGGTGAAAGATTTGGTTCTGCGATAACCGGCGGACATTTCATAAATGATTATGAAAATGATATTTTGATCAGCTCATACAAAGCGGATGCCGGAAATTTGGAGCAGTCGGGAAAAATTTATTTCTACCGTGGGAACGCGGACGCGTCTCAAATTATCAGCCCACAAGTGACAATTGAGGGAAATGAGAAGAATCAATGGTTTGGTTTTGCTCTCGACGCGGGAGACTTAAATAACGATGGGCTTGCTGATTTGGCTGTGACCGGTTTTCCATATGGAATCAGGGAAAATACCGGCCAAATCGCAATTTTTTATGGCGGTCAGAGATTCAGTGGCTTTGACGGAAATGTTGAAAATCATATTTTTCTAAATAATCCGAGCTTTAGAAATGTCCTGATCGGCGAGCCCTCCGGCGAGGCATTTTTGGGGGCGAGCGTGGTTTTGGATGACATGAACGGCGATAGTTTGGTCGATGTGGTGATTGGGGCGCCAGGGGTTGGAACCGCAATCAGCAAGGAGGCCGGAGATGTTTATTTCATTAATAATCAGGCCGGAGGACTGAACTCCGACTATAGTCTTGCGAAAGGAGATTTTAGCACTTTATTACATGGCGAAAATGCCGATGATTGGTTTGGTTTTACAATGACGACTTTGGATTTCAATAATGACGGTTATAAAGATTTGGCGATTGGAGCGCGCTATGCGGACGACAGCGATTCCAATGATGACGGAAAGGTTTATATCCTGCTTGGCAGAGAGGGGCCGCTCGGCAAAGAAAAAATAGTTTTTGGTCCAGACGACGAGCCCGTGAGCAGAGGAGAATTGGTGAAAATTATTTTTGATGAATTTAACCTACGCAGTAAAAAAACCGACTTTCTGAATAATTGCTATAAACACAAGGAATTTTGTCTGTTTAATTTTATGGCTACATCCCTGTACAACGATCTGAAGTTGGAACCACAAACGGTTCTTTATCCGGACATTCAGCCAGGGAATGTGTATTATCGGGATATTGTGGACGCCACGATGCTGGGCTTTATAAACGGCTATATGAACGACAAAGACAGTCCTTTTTACCCGGACAAGCCGGTGACCAGAATAGAGGCTCTAAAGGTGATTTTGGGATCTCTGGATATGGTACAGCAAAAATATAAATTCCAACTGGCGTCGATCCTTGGATCATACAGGGATATTCTCAATCAAAAAACATATTTCGATGATGTGAATCCGAAGATTTCGTATATGTGGTGGTATCTGCGTTATACAAATTTTGCGGTTGAGAATGGAATTATAGAGGATACGGATAATTTCCGGCCGGACGAATATATAACAATCGGAGAATTAAATGATATGATTGTAAAGACCATGAATTTTTTAGACGCGCAGACCAATGAGGAAAAGAAGCCATGAAGAAATTTTAGAGAAGAAACCTTTGATCAGCGAAGTAAAGAAAAAAAAGCGCAGTGGATTTTATGCGTTGCTTGAAAATGTGCGCAGTTTATATAATGTGGGATCGATTTTTCGGACTTCGGATGCGGTGTTGCTGAAAAAACTTTTTTTGTGCGGAATAACCGGCTGTCCGCCATGCAAAGAGATTAAAAAAACGGCTCTGGGAGCCGACGAACTGGTGCCATGGGAATATTGCGAAGACGCTGTGGCGTTGGTCAAAAAATTGAAAAAGAAGGAAATAAAAATAGTGGCCGTGGAGCTGGCCGATGGCGGAAAAATGTATGATAAGACCAAATTTGATTTTCCGGTTTGTTTCGTTTTTGGCCATGAGGTTCTGGGAATTTCCGATGAACTGATGAAGGAAGTGGACATGGCGGTAGAAGTACCAATGTTGGGACGCGCAAATTCTTTGAATGTGGCGACATGTTATGGGATCATCGTGTATGAAGCTTTAAAGCAATCAAAAAAATGAAAAAAAGGACGATGAAATGGGTCGTTGCCGGGGTAATTTTTCTTTTTATCTGGATATTTTTTATCGGTTTTTCAGCCGGTCAGCCCGGTTCATTTTATGATAAAGGTAAAAATGCTCTATGGATCGCGCATGAGTGGGTTGGGGATTATAAAAGCGATGCGGAACTGAAAGAATTCGCTCTGAAATTGCAAAAAAATAAAATTGGAACTTTGTTTGTGCATAGCGGGCCCTTGAAAGAGGATGGAAGTATAGATCCGACCACTTACAAATATTCGATAAATTTTGTGGATAAAATGAAGAAGTTTGCGCCGGAAATTCAACTGCAGGCTTGGATCGGGCAGTTGCGGGAGAAGATCGACCTAAAAGACGAGTCGGTGCGTAAAAACATCGCCCAGCAGGCAAAATTCCTGACTCAATTGGTGGGTTTTGACGGGATTCATTTTGATATTGAGCCGGTTTGGGATGGGGACAGCGCTTTCATAGACACCTTGGAAAAGACGCGAAATTCGATTCCACAGGACAAAGTGATTTCAGTGGCGCTGGCGGAATTTATTCCCGAATCGGTGGTGATTTTGACAAAGCCTTTTCATGAATTCAAAAATTATAATACGGAAACAAACTATAAAAATGTCGGGGCGCATGCCGATCAAATCGTGGCGATGGTCTATGACACCGGAATAAAAACTTCGTGGATTTACCGCTGGCTGGTGAAAGAGCAAACTATTTGGATCAGTAAATTATATGAAGATAAAGCCGTTTTCGTGGGTATACCGGCATATGACGATGGGACGGATGCCTTTGATCCTACAGTGGAAAATGTGGAAAACGGGCTGAAAGGAGTGATTGGCGGACTGAATAATTCGCGCAGCAATGAAAAAGTTTTTGCCGGTGTGGCAATCTATCCGGACTGGGAAATGAGCGATGAAGAGTGGCAAATATATCAAAATTTATGGTTAAAATAGAGATTTTTAATGAAACGAAAAACAGGATAGCTAAAGCCGTTTTTCAAAAGCTGGCGAAAAAAGCCGGAAGAATTTTGAAAAAAAACTGCGACTTGGGAGTGTTGTTTTGCGGAGATAAAAAAATCCGTGAATTGAATAAAAAGTATCGCAAAAAAGACAAGCCTACAGACGTGTTGTCTTTTGGATATAAAAAAGGAGTATGGAGCGGAGACATCATTATTTCCCTTGATACAGCAAAAAAACAGGCCAAGGAAAAAGGACATAGCTTGGAAAAAGAGCTGGAAATTTTGTTTGTGCACGGGATGCTCCATGTGGCCGGTTTTGACCACGAGACCGACGCCGAAGAAGCAAAGATGGAAAAAGTAGCGGCAAAAATTTTGAATTAAAACATGTCTTCGAGATCGACGGTCTGCCAATCTTGGCTGTCTTCAGTCTTTTTCTTGAGGGTGGTGGAGATGCGCGGAGGGCTCAATTCTTCCAAGGATTTGTTGTGACCGGCACCGGTGATGTGACGTTCATGGATTGTTTGAATAAGCTGAAAATCGGTTTTGTTGAAATTTAATTCTGCGACACGACGTGTGCCGACTTCGGCCTCATTTCCGCCCAATTCATCGTAAAGAGGAGATTCTTCGTCTTTCAAAACGTCGCCGCCGGCGGCGACGATTCTTTCAAGGATTTGATCAAATAGTGCGATTTGGCCGGAAGCGCGTGTGTCATCGGTTTCGTGTAAAGAGTAGTGTTTTCCCCGTCCCATAGCTTCGTGTTATGCTGTGGGCCTAAGTTTAGCAACTCAAAGATGAGTAAACAATCCAATGTTGTGAAAAGCGAGGAGGGTTATGATATGTATGCTGAATTTTATGACAAACAAGGCAGTTATTTGAGTAGTTTTGAGAGTGAAAAACTGTGGATGATACTGAAAAATTTAAAGGGAAAAAAGATATTGGATCTGGGCTGCGGGACCGGGCGGCTGATACCAATTTTGAGTGGAGAAATTATCGGGGCAGATGTGTCGGAAAAGATGCTGGCGATCGCCAAAAAGAGATTTCCGAAGATTAAATTTCTAAAAGAAGATGCTTTGAATTTGAGCTTTGAAGATGAGAGTTTTGACGCAGTAGTATGCGCCTTTTTAATAGTGCACATAAAAGATCCCGCCAAATTATTTGAAGAAGTTTACCGCGTGATTAAACCCGGCGGAGTATTTGTTTTGACAAACATCAACCAACGGAAGGGGCCTAAATTGGAACTGAATAAAAAGAAAACTATCGTGATCCAATCCTTTTATCACTTGCCGCAGCACGTGCGCGAAGCCTTGAAAGAAAATTTTTTCACGATTGAAAAAGAAGAATTCGTCTACGAGGGGGAAGTGTGGGTGAATCAGATAATTTTGGCGCGCAAGAAATAATTTGAAAAAAATCTGAATATAAACTAGAGTTTGGACACTAACCAAATTTCTATGACTATGAAAAAACTGTTGAGCGTTTTATCTTTGGCAGTTTTTTTGAGCGGATGTAGTAGCGTAGGCGAACCACCAAAACCACCCGAGGAGATGCTGAAAGGAGCTTTTGAAAATTTTGGAGATGTTCTTTCGGCAAATTATGAAATTGGTGTGGAAGCCGATATAGACTCGCCCGATAGCGGAAAAACCGGATTTGATTTTGCCTTGGACGGACTTTTTGATTTCCAAAAAGAGGAAGAACCACAGGTCGGCGTGAAACTGGATGGAACTTTTACCGATGAAAACGCAGAAGTTCCGAATGGGAATTATAAATTTGAATTGCGACTTGATAAAGACGCCCTCTATAGCTTGATCAGTGAGGTTCCGAAAGATGATAATGTACCGGCGGATCTTGCCGAGCAGTTTCTTGGTAAGTGGTGGAGGATCACTTTGCCGCCGCAGTATTTAAATGGCGCAGATCTGGCGTTTTGGACCAAACCGGCTGACGAAAGTCAGATGACGGCCGAGGAAAAAGCAATGAAGGATATTTTTGAGAAAACAGAATTTTTTAGGGAGATTAAATATCTTGGCACGGGAAAAGTGCTGGGTGAAAACAGTTTTCGTTATAGTGCCAAGCTTGATAAAGAAGCGGTAAAAGCTTTCGTGGCGGAAGCGGAAAATTTCAGCGGTGATAAAATCAGTAAAGAAGATTTGGAGAGTTTCAACTTTGCCCTACAGTCCAGCGACCTGAATGTGGAAGTATGGGTTGGGGCAGAGGATTTGACACTGCACAAACTTTCCGGATCGATGGCTTTTGATGGAAAAGAGGCTGGAAAAGTGGACCTAAAATTCGATATTTCGTTTGGTGAACTGAATACAGATTTGTCGGTGGAAATTCCTGAAGACGCGCAAGAATTTGATCCGTTTAGCTATTTGCAAATGATGCAGCAAAGCGACGCGCAACTTCCTGCCAATTGATAATATTCCAAAAGGCAGCAATATAGTCGGGACGACGATTCTGATAGTTTAGATAGTAGGCGTGTTCCCAAACGTCGAGAGCGAGAATCGGCGTGCCCTTTATTTCAGCAAGATCCATCAGGGGATTGTCCTGATTTGGCGTGGAAGAGATGAGCAGCTTGCCGTTTACAACGAGCAGCCATGCCCAGCCGGAACCAAAACGTGTGGCCGCAGCGCTTCCAAATTCTTCTTTGAACTTGTCGAAGGAGCCGAAAGAGGCGTCAATGGCTTCAGCGAGTTCTCCTTCAGGAGTGCCACCCTGCGGGACGAGAATTGTCCAGAAAAGGCTGTGGTTGTAGTGGCCGCCACCGTTGTTGCGAACCGCGGGCTGGAGATTTGGCGTGGCCATAATTTCTTCGAGAGATTTTTGCTCGAGATCGGTGCCCTTGATAGCGTCGTTTAATTTGGCGACGTAAGCGGCATGATGCTTGTCGTGATGGATTTCCATAGTGCGGGCGTCAATGTGCGGCTCGAGAGCATTAAAAGCGTATGGAAGGTCGGGCAATGTGAAAGCCATAGATTTGATGGTTAGATTTTAATTGGGACAAATTTAGTTTAGAAAACTTTTGCGAAGTTGTCGAGCAGAAAATGTTTGAAATCAGCGAAGTTGTTGGAAAGTTTCGTGGAGATTTTTGGCTTTGAGAGAGCGATTTTCAAGCGATCAGGAACCAAAATTTTAGCACCGATAATCGGCTCGACAATATCGAGAAATTTGGCGGGATGGGCGGTTTCGAGAACGATGGTGTTGGCGTCGGGATGGTCGACCAAATATTTTTTAGCGCCAAGATATCCGACGGCACCGTGCGGATCAAGGGTGTAATTAAACTTTTCGTAAACATCTTTGATGGTGGCGGAAGTTTGTGCGTCCGAAAAACTGAAGGCGGAAATATCTTTTTTCATGGAATCGAGATCGCCTTGATAGAGGTTGTTGATGCGGGCAAAATTGTTTGGGTTGCCAACGTCCATGGCATTGGAGATGGTTTTTTGGCTGGGCCGTGGGGTAAATCGGCCGGTCGCAAAATAACGGGGAATGCTATCGTTGGCATTTGTAGCAGCGATAAAACGGTCTATGGGAAGGCCCATTTTTTTGGCGATAAGGCCGGCGGTGAGATTGCCAAAATTGCCGCTGGGGATAGAAAAGGCAATCGGGCGGTTTTTATTTTTAAGTTGGGCAAAGGCGTAAAAATAATAAAAAGATTGGGGGATCAGACGGGCGATATTGATCGAATTCGCGGAAGTGATAGTGAGCTTCGTATTTAATTCCGAATCGATAAAGGCCTGTTTGACCATGGCCTGACAATCGTCAAAAGTGCCTTCGATTTCCAGAGCCGTGACGTTTCCCCCGATAGTCGTAAGCTGTTTTTCCTGCATCGGGCTGACCTTTCCGCTGGGATAAAGCAGAGCGACCTGAACGTTTGGCAGATTGTGAAAACCTTGGGCCACGGCGCTACCGGTGTCACCGGAAGTGGCCACGAGAATCAAAATATTTTTCTTTTCTTTTTTGGCAAAATAAGAAATGATCTGTGCCAAAAATCTGGCACCAAAATCTTTGAAAGCCAGAGTGGGGCCGTGAAAAAGCTCAAGGATATGCAGATTTTCAGTGAGACTGACGAGTGGAACGGGAAAGTCAAAAGCGTGAACGACCATTTCCTTGAGATCATGTTCCGGAATTTCATCAAAGAATTTATTGGCAATTTCAAAGGCAATTTCATGAAAAGAAATGGTGGCGAGAGAGTCAAAAAATTCAGCTGGAAGCGTGGGGATTTTCTCGGGAACAAATAAACCGCCATCCGTAGAAAGGCCGCGCAAAAGGGCGTATTTGAGACTGACGTCTTTTTGTTTTCCGGCAGTGCTATAAAATTTCATAAGATTTTTGGACCGTTTGGATTGATTTTGGAGAGAAAAATTTGACTGGAGACATCGTATTTGGAAAAAGCTTTTTGCATTGATTCGGCTGCTTTTTCAGCTATCGCACGAGTGCGGCAAAGAGCAAAAACAGAAGGGCCGGAGCCGGAAATGCTGGCACCGAGAGCGCCGGCGGACAGAGCGGCGTTTTTGACATCGTAAAAACCTTTGATCAATCGGGCGCGCTGTGGTTCGATCACAACATCCTGAAGTGAACGGGAAATTAATTCATAATCAGAATTGAGTAAACCGGCGATCAGACCGGCGACATTGCCCCATTGTTTCACGGCTGTAGGAAGCGGAATTTCGGGTTTGAGGATTTTGCGGGCATCGGCGGTATGAACGATCAAATCAGGATGAATAAGCGCGCAAAAAAGTTCCGGCGTTTTGATTTTTGTGACATCGAGAGGTTCGTAGCTGCGGATGATCGCAAAACCGCCGAGAAGAGATGGGCCCGTGTTGTCGGCATGCGCGGAGCCGCAGGCGACGCGCTCGCCTTCCATAGCAAAAGGCAAAAGTTCTATTGTAGAAAGCGGACGACCGAGCAGTTCGTTAGCGGCGAAAACTCCAGCTACGGCGCTGGCTGCGGATGAACCCATGCCGCTGGATAAAGGTATATTCTTGTGAAGTTCAATTTCGAAGCCCTGTTTGGAATTGAGATGTTCGAGAAGTTTTAGAACGGGAACAGAAACCGTGTTTTTTTCGGGATCAAACGGGAGTTTTTGATTGTCTCCGGTGATTTTGGTGATAGTAATTTTTGGCGTGCTTGTGGCACGCATAATCACTTCGTCGCCTGGGGATTCGAGAGCGAAGCCAAGGATGTCAAAGCCACAAGCGACATTTGCAACGGTGGCGGGAGCGAAAACGTGTATGACATTCATGGATAGGAATCTTTTGATGGAGATAGCTCACTCGCTGACGCGAATGAGTGGTGGTCGGGGTGAGAGGACTCGAACCTCCGACCTCAGCGACCCGAACGCTGCGCGCTAAGCCAACTGCGCCACACCCCGATGAGAGAGCGGATGTATTATCTTAGAAAGCCCACCCTTATGCAAGCTTTGGTCTGTTTCGTGCGGCATAATTGAAAGCATAAAAATATTTTTCCCAGCTTTCGTCCGTAAAATTGTATTGATTATCTCCGAAAAAGAAGTCGGCAAAAAACTCGCGGGCACGGCAAACTTCTTTTAATCTTTTTTTGTTTTTTGGATCGAGGATGGTTAAGTCAAAGAGCTCAAGAGCCCGATCAAAAGCCAAATTTGCGTATTTTGGATTGTTTTTATTTTTCCAATTAATGGTGCGAATGACCTCGCTGCCGATATTTGCCATCTGTTCGATGAGAGAAAGTTTGAACCACCGTCCATCAACCAAATCCTTATGTTGGAAGTTCATGAAGCGATGAGTTTATTTACTATTTCTATAATTTCTGCAAGCGATATTTTATCTGAAACAATTTTCATGTTGAATCTAATTACCATAAGCGTTCCGACAAGTCGGAGCCTATGGTCGGGGTGAGAGGACTCGAACCTCCGACCTCATGGTCCCAAACCACGCACTCTAGCCAACTGAGCTACACCCCGATATTTCAATTTCGCCTTGTGATTCTATAGAATAAAGCCGAGATTGTTAAGTGAATTTATGGAAAAACTATATACCAAAATTCTACATACCCCCGTGCGCGAAGAGGATGAAGTGCGGCCGATCACCACGGTGAAGGACCTGATTGTCGATCCGGAGAATGGAGCGGTGGTGGGCGTGGTTGTGAATTTGAATGCCAAACTGATCGTGGCACCGCACGATATTCTGTCTTTTGGGGACACGATTTTTGTGCATGGCAGAGAGGTAATCGTGCCGGCGGAAGATGTCTTGAGGGTTGATAATGTTCTAAAAAAAGGAGTGAAGATTTTTCACAATAAAGTGGTGACCGAGAGCGGCAAAGAGCTGGGAATTGTTGCTGATTTTTCAATAGATACAAAGAGTTTGATAATGCAAAAGATATTTGTTGCCAAGAGTGTTTTTGGCCTTGTGCATTATGATCAGCGCATCATTCCGGCGAAAAATATCGTGGAAGTAAAGGCTGACAAGATAATCGTGAAAGATGATCTGGCGACCGTGAAAGAGAAGGAAAAGGTGAGAGTGGAGGATTTGGCCGTGAGCTAGAAATGAGCTTTGAATTATAAAAAAGCTCCACCGAGGCGGAGCTTTTTTTGTTTGAATCTAGAGATAAACTAGCCTTCTGTACCGGTACCGGCACCAAGGATGAAGTTTACAACGACGAAGGAAAGGAGAACGATCACCAAACCAACAAGAGCGTACATGATGATCTTTTTGCCCTTTTCAACGGCGTCATCCTTGCCCGCGGCGGTTACATAAGTCACGCCTCCGAAGATCACCATCAAAACGGCGATCAAACCGAGGAAGCCGAGGAAGTAGTTGACCATGGTCAAAACCAACTGGCGAAGAGAACTTGCGCCACCGGTGGCCGTAGAAACGGCATCCGGATTGTCAGTCGGATTTAGAATTGAGCTGGCCGCGCCGGCAACCGGCAGGAAGCTCATGAGCGAGATTGCTCCGACCATGAGAGCAAAGACGATCGCTGTCTGTTTGACGAGTTTTGTGTTCATAGGAATGGTTAAGTTAAGGTTTTCTGTATTAAGCGACCTCCGTGCCCGTACCTGAACCAATTATGAAGTTTACGACGACGAAGGAGAGCAGAACAATCACCAAGCCGATAAGAGCGTACATGATGATCTTTTTACCCTTTTCAACGGCGTCATCCTTGCCTGCGGCGGTAACATAAGTGACACCTCCGTAAATCACCATCAAAACTGCGACCAAACCGAGGAAGCCGAGAAAGTAGTCGACCATAGTAATAATCAAATCGCGAAGGGAGTCTGAACCACCTGTGGCCTCGGAAACGGCTGGTATATTGGCGCTATTATCGATGAGTGCCGCGCCGGCAACCGGCAGGAAGCTCATTAGCGAGATTGCTCCGACCATGAGAGCAAAGATAATCGCTGTCTGTTTGACGAGTTTTGTGTTCATAGGAATGGTTAAGTTAAGGTTTTCTGTATTATAGCATATTCCCGCCATTACTGCCAAATGGAATTTTGCAAAAAGAGGTAGATGGCGATGATGCCCAAGGCCAAAAATGAGTATTTGGCCATGCGTTTGCCGTCTTCTCGGGACTCGGGATTTTCAGTGGAAAAGTATGTAAAAAGACCGTATAAGGCCATGATCAAAGTGATGAATCCGGCAAAAGCTGCAAAGTAGTTTACCAATCGAAGGATCAGGTCGCCCATGGGCCAAGCGATTATCTTGAGGGAAGCATAACAAAAAGGCCTGTAAAGCTCAAGGTTGGACGATTTGGATTTCCTCTTCGAGGGCGATTCCAAATTTTGATTTTACTTCTTTTTTTGCCAATTCGGCGAGGGCGAGCATGTCGGCAAATGTTGCGGAGCCGGTGTTCATAAAAAAGTTACCGTGCTTTTCGGAGATTTGGGCGCCACCGATTTTTGTGCCTTTGAGGCCGGCCTGATCGATGAGTTTGCCGGAGGGAGTTTCAGGAGAGGGGTTTTTGAAAAAAGATCCGCAGGATGAGCCTGGCGGCTGTTTGGAGGCACGTTCCCTTGTAATTTCGGCGAGAAGTTTTTTTTGTTCGTCGATGGAAATTTCGGACTTTCTTAGCTGGAAAACGGCTTGAAGAACGATTTCGCCGGTTTTTTTGATAGTGCTTGAGCGATAGCTGAAATTAAAAAAAGAGTTATTTTCAGTATGAAGTTGTGATGTTTGAGGATTGAAAAGTTTGGCTTCAACTAAAATATCTTTGGTCTCGAGACCGTTGCAACCTGCGTTGCCGCGAACAGCGCCACCGACTGTGCCCGGCAGGCCGCCCCATTTTTCCAAGCCAAAAAGATGGCTTTCGATAGCGGCTTTTATGAGCTGGGGAATTGAGACGCCGGCGTCAGCGATGACTTGATCATCTTTGATTTCGAGCTTTGAAGATTCCAAATGGATGACCAAACCGCGGAAACCGTCGTCGTGAAAAAGGATGTTTGAGCCTCCGCCAAAAAGAAAATACTTGAGAGAATGTTCTTTGGCAAAATTGATCAGGTCCGGAAGGAGAGCGGAGTCTTTGAGACGATAAAAATAATCGGCAGGACCACCGATGCGAAAAGTGGAGTAGCGGGCGAGGGGCTCAGCGAAAATAATATCTGGAAATTTGGCTTTGAATGTGGTTTTTAGGTCGGTCATAGCGCGAAAAGGATAGCACTTTTGGGTTTGAGAATGAAGCCTTGTAAAATTCCTATTTTCTTATTATCCTATTTTCAGATTTAAGAAAAACTTAAGAAAAATTTTAAACTTTTTTAATAACTATATGATAAAAATTATCCAAGCCACATCCAGAGGCCAAATCACATTACCTAAAAAATGGAGAGATATGTTTGATACAGACCACTACCAAGTAGAGATTCAAAATGACCGGCTGATAATCATGCCGATGGAAATGACCGATGAATTCAAAAAATCTCTGGAAAGATCGTGGAAACAATACAAAGAGGGCAAATATGTAACACATGAAGAGATAATGAAGAAATATGGCTTACTTTAAGGCAATTTATACGAATGAGGCGCAGGCGGATCTGGGAAGGCTGGAGCGTGTTGTGAGAGAGAGGATCGTGCTGAAGATAAACGATATTTTGAAAATGGAGAATCCGCTGTTCGCGGCGAAAAAGCTGAAAAATCTGGAGATTCCGCATTACAGATTTAGGGTCGGGGATTATCGTGTGATTTTTAAAATAGATCGGAGAACAGGGGAGATAGTGATCCTCGTGATAGTGAAAGTTGAACACAGAAAAGATGTTTATAAGCAAAAGGCTTAATTGACAGTGGTGGATGGGTAAACTAGAATGGCAAGGCAAAAAACGGGCCACCTTAGCTCAGCGGTAGAGCTACTGTTTTGTAAACAGTGGGTCGTCGGTTCAAATCCGACAGGTGGCTCCAGATTGTTGTGCGTTTGTGTTTTTTGTGGTAAAAGTCTATGCTAATTCAATTTGTTTATGACGGCTGCTGAACCTGCTGAAATACTAACCGATGAATATCCAGATGAAAATCCTGAGAGGGATAGGATCGTAGCGCTTGCCGATAAACTTTTTAGGTCCCCAGTTGCAAGGAAAATTTTGTCGAAGATCGTAGCTGGAACTCGCGCGCAAAATGACGTTGAAGATATTATCCAAGGAGCTTTAATCAAAGTTTTTCAAAAATGGGATACTTTCAGGTCAGAATCAAAACTTAATTCCTGGCTTTTAAAGGTGCTAATAAATCAAGCCCATAATGCCGTCAAATATTATCGCTGCAGGTGTAGAGATGAGGACAAGACTTTGGCCTATGATGACGCCTTTGGAGATGGCTTAGGGGCTTCGAAAAATAGGAGGCCTCAAGTTGACCCTATAGCACACCTTGTTTCGCACTTTAGAGGTAACCCTCGTTTGAGAGAAATTTTGGGGCAATACATTGCTCCGGATACCATGGATATGATTTTACTTCGCATGGAAGGAAATGAATACAAAGAGGTGGCAGCAATGTTGGGAATTCCGATCGGTACCGTAAAATCGAAAACTCACAGGGCGATGGCTGAAATTATAGATAACGAGGCTCTGCAATCTTTGCTTGAAGAAAACTGGAGAGATGCATCTGCAAACTAGTAGTGCCACCACGTCCAGCTTGACGCGGATATCTTTTCGAAGTACTGTACTCTTCCGTTTAATTTTTACAATGGGTGGATACAAACAAGAATATGGGATTGCTCTGGATACTGAACCTGTAATGCTGGAAAGATTTGATGATATGCAACGACGTTTTAAATCCGAAGAGCAGGCTGGAGATGGAATCTGGAAAAGGTTGGTATATGGGCTACAAGCTTTAGGCCGAACTGATCTTTTGAAAGAGCCCAAGGTTTTGGAGGTCGGCTGTTTTGAGGCGCAATTGTTGCGTTATTTATTACGGCAAGAGATTAATGCTGTGGGTATAGATACCGATCCGCGTCATGTCGGGATTGTCCCAGGAAAAATTTTTCATATGGATGCGGAAAGGACCGATTTCCATGACGGAGAATTTGATATTGCGATTACTGACGGAATCTTTGACAAATATCTGTATGCCAATGACGATGATAGGATCCTTCGTGAATTGGCCAGGATTATTAAGCCGGGGGGTGTTTTGTATATCCATGAGATTGAATGGCTGGCAAAAAGTCTTTTGCCAAATTTAGAGAGGTATAAAGACCTGTTTGAAGTAAAGGTTGCCAATAAAGGACCACGCTCCGAGAGCGTAGTATTGTTAGTCAGGCGTGACCTTGAAGCTTTGTGTGAGAAGTCGGAATTGGTGATTGAATTAAGAAGCTTTCAACGTTCAGGCTCTATGGTTCTTGAGGGCTACCCAATGCCGTTGCAAAAGCTTGCGCTTGATCTTGGGCTGAAGCTCGAGTTTGTAGGCGAAGAAGGCAATAAATTCATGATATATACGCCGGACGGGAGCAGTTTTGAGCGTTTTTTGAAGAGGGCGGGATTAAATTCAAAAAACAAATTGAGAAAATTGGGAGGAGAAATGTTTTTTGTCGCATGTGGGAGAATAACGGACAGTAAAAATGGGCGTGGATATTTTACCGTGAATAAAATTGGTAGAACGCCAGTCAATGGTAAGAGCTAAGCGGCAATGTTGTAATTCTCTTCGTCTGACGGCTCCTCTCCTTCATCGATGCCGCGAATTCTTTTGGCGGTGGCGTTTTTGATTTTTAAGATGGCTTCGGCAGTGGCGACTACTTTCAGAATTTGAGCTGTACATTCGGGAGCCATAAATTCAACGAGGATGGCGGCACCGCGAAGGATCCGTTTTAGATTTTTATGGTCGGTGGCAAGATCGGTATTGATCATTTCCTTGGTGATGCCTGCCGGAGCAGGAAGGAGGCCGAGTTGTACCAACCAGCGAATAGAGGCGGCAAGATTGTGGCCGCCCAGGAATCTTAATTTTGGATCTTCGAAATTGTGGATATCGGAAACTTGGGCGACGCCGGGGATGGAGTCGAGTAGGGTTCTGAAAATTGTAGGTGCGCCGGTTTGGTATAGACTGAGACGGTCTTTGTCCGAAATGTTGTTGATCCATGCGGTTCGAACCTTGGCCCATGCCGGCGAGGAATTTAGCCAGTCGACCGTATTGTTGAAACGGGCGGCAAGTTCCGGTTCGTTTAAAGGCTGATCATGTGGTTGGTCGCCGTCAAGAATTTCTCCGCTGCGGATATCATGGACACTCATTTTTTATTTTTGTTTACGGCTTTATTATACCGCAAAATGGGCTTTTTTTAAAGGCTGTTTCGGTGCCAGTCGACGCTGATGACCGGAATCAGGCGGGCCAGTTTGTTCATGACGATGGAGAAGGCGGAGGGGTCTTTGGTGGAATCCATGAGCATGTGGATGACGGAAAAATTTGGGGAATTTGGGATGGGGTGAACTTCGAGAGTGGAGATGTTTACCTCGAATTTGCGCAAGAGGATGGTGATGCGCGCGAGCACGCCAACATAGTTTTGGACTTTCACTTCGACTTTATAATGGTTTGTTTGGGTCATTGGTTTTTTTAAAATCCTGGTCGCCGAGGGCCTGCTCGTGGAGAGCGGTGCCGGAGATGACCATTGGAAATACATGTTCGTCGGGATCGACTTTGAAATTGATGAGGGCCGGGCCTTTGACTTTGCGGGCTTCAGTGATGGCTTGGGCGGCCTGCGCTTCTGTGGTGGCGCGGAAAGCTTTGATGCCGAAGGCTTCGGCGAGCTTCACAAAATCGGGATTTTTGAGGTCGGAGTGGGAGATGTTGCCGCCGAAGAGGAGGTTTTGCCACTGACGAACCATGCCTAAACTGTTGTCTTCCATGATGACGATTCTGATGGGGAGATGGTGTTCGGAGACGGTGGCCATTTCTTGAACGTTCATCATGAAACCGCCGTCGCCGGAGATGGACCAGATCTCGCGGTCGGGCGCGCCGAAGGCAGCGCCCATAGCGGCCGGAAGGCCGTAGCCCATGGAGCCGAGGCCGCCTGACGAGAGATGGGAATTTGGGTGTTTGAAACGGTAGAAACGGCCGGTCCACATTTGGTGGCGGCCGACGTCGGAAGCGACGATCGCTTCACCATCGGTTGCGTCGGAAATCATTTTCACGAGACGTGGCTGGGAAAGAAATTTGGAATCGTGGACGGGATTGAGAGTGAAATCGAGGAAACCAAATTTGGTTTTGAGTTCGGCAATGCGCGAGCGCCAAGACGGGAAGGTGTGCCGGTCGGTGAGAGCGATGGCGCGAGCGAGGATGTATGCGGCATCGCCATATAGCGCGAGCGCAACTGGAACATTTTTATTTACTTCGGAAGGATCGATTTCGATGTGAATGAAAGTTTTGTTTTTTATAAATTCTGAAAGTTTACCGGTGATGCGATCGTCAAAACGGATGCCGACACCGATGATGAGATCAGCTTCAGCTACGGCATAATTCGCAACCGCGTCGCCATGCATTCCCATCATTCCACACCAAAGATCATGGCCCTGCGGAAAAGTGCCTAGACCTAGAAGCGTGTTTACAACAGGAATATCGTGATGCTTCGCAAATTCAAAAAGCTCTTTTTCCGCGCGCGAAAGTTCGACACCGTGGCCGGCGATGATCAACGGTTTGAGATTGTTTTTGGAAAGAAATTGCTCGATTTTTTTAATTTCAGAATCGGAGCTGATTTGTGGAATCGGATTGTAACCCGGGAGATCCATTTTGGGATCCGGATCGGGAGTGGCCTTGGTAAGCCAGGCGTTCTTTGCAAGATCGACATGGACCGGTCCCGGACGGCCGGTGGAAGCAATATAAAAAGCTTCTTTGAGAACACGTGGAATGTCTACTGCATGATTTACAAAATAGCTGTGTTTGACGACCGGCATGGACATACCTATGACATCGGTCTCCTGAAAAGCGTCTGTGCCGATGAGTTCCTCGGTGACCTGACCGGTGATGTAAACGGTAGGCACG
>JBAZZM010000003.1:0-24315 GCA_041658805.1 Candidatus Altimarinota bacterium
TCGCCAAAAAATCGGTCGATTTTGGCGCCTCAAAGCATATAGAAATCGATGCTCAAAAAGAACTTTACGATAAGTTTGCATCTTATCTTATTAAGGCTAATTATTTGAAGGGAGGCGTTTATCCGGCCTGTGTAGGACCTGAAAGAAATGTCATCGCCATGGAAATGGCGAAAATGGCAAAGAAGGAAAACACAACCGTTATCGGACACGGATCGACAGGAGCAGGAAATGATCAGGTCCGTTTTGATGTTGCCCTAAGGGCACTAATTCCAAATGTGACCATACTTGCGCCAATACGGGACGAGAATATAACCAGAGACGAAGAGGTGGAGTTTTTGCATAAACGCGGTTTCAGTATTGAACCTTCAACAAATAAATACTCAATCAATATTGGATTGTTGGGTACCACTATCGGCGGAGCCGAAACTCTAAATACCGAGAAAGAACTTCCGAGCGAGGCCTTTCCCACTGTCAAATCTCTAGATGAGTGTGAGAGAGATGAGGCTATCGTAAAAATAGGATTCAAAAGAGGATTGCCTGAATTTTTGAATGGTGAAAAAAAGTCCGGCCCTCGAATGATCACCGAATTAAATGAAATCGCCTCAGCTCATGGTTTTGGTCGCGATTATCATATCGGCACAACTATTATCGGAATAAAGGGGAGAGTCGGCTTTGAGGCGCCTGCCTTGAAAATCATCATTAAGGCGCACATGGAATTGGAGAAGATCATTCTTACATCTAAACAAATTTTCTGGAAGAACACTCTGGGGACTGTTTACGGAGATATGACACATGAAGGACTTTATTTTGACCCGCTTCTGAGAGACATTGAAGCTTTTTTGGATTCCTCGAGCAAATTCACCGACGGGAATGTAGAGGTGCGCATACAACAAGGCAACATCTCGATCACCTCTCTGACAAGCCCTTATTCTCTAATGCAATCTGCAAAAGGAATATATGGCGAAAAAACCGGAGCATGGGACGGAGTCGACGCGAAAGGTTTTTGTAAACTCTATGGGATGGAAAGTGTGAACGCTTTTCTTTTACAGAATAAAGACAATATCAATGAAAACTAATTTTATCAGCGGAGCGGAATTGCCGCTTTCGGAATTACAAAAAATCATCGACTCGGCGCTTTTTTACAAACAGACAAATAGTCTGCCGGATTATGAAGGCAAAATTCTTACACTCCTTTTCGCCAATCCGTCCTTGAGGACTCTTCTTTCCTTTGAATCGGGAATGAAGAAAATGCGTGGATCTGTGAACACCCTTCAATTGGCTGGTTCCTGGCAATTTGAATATAAAAACGGCGCCGTGATGAACGGCGGCACTCAGGAGCATATCAAAGAAGCCGCTCAAGTTATTTCACGGTATAGCGATGTTATCGGATTGCGTAACAGTCAATTGATAACAACGACTCAAACCCATAACGAGGCCTTTGAATGGGACTATCTCAAAAAAGATGAAGCTCTGACCCAACTCGCGCATTATGCCACGAAACCAATAATCAACATGGAATCAAACATGTACCATCCATGCCAATCTCTTGCCGATATGATGACTATTCAAGACGAGCTTGGAGAGGTAAAAAAGAAAAAATATGTTTTGACATGGGTTCCACATGTAAAAGCATTGCCACTTGCCACGCCGCATTCTCAATTTTTGACTCCATCTATTTTCGGAATGGATGTGACCCTGGTCGCACCAGACGGATTTCCGCTGGATGAAGATGTTATAAAACTCGCCGAAGAAAAATCCTCGGAGTCCGGCGGATCCATAACTTTCGCCAATAATCAAAGGGAAGCTTTAAAAGGTGCGGATGTTGTTGTGGCAAAAAGCTGGGCGTCTCTTGATTTTTTTGGTGACTGGGATGCGGAAAACAAGCATCGCAATCGCTTTTCGGATTGGATGATCGATGAAGAAAAAATGAAATCCACCAATGAAGCAATTTTTCTACACTGCCTCCCACTGCGCAGAAACGTAGAGGTCTCAGACGCTGTTTTGGATAGTTCCTATTCAAAGATAATTGATGAAGCGGAAAACAGAATGTGGGCTCAAATGTCTCTAATTTCATATTTATTAAACAAATCAAATGAAAATCTTACTCGATAAAATTGCATCTGTTACCAAAAATGTCGGGTTAGCTCACGAGGTTGAAATCAGCAAAAAAATCCTATCGAAAGAAGGTGCGATTTTGGCTGTGGAAGTCTTGGAGGACAAGAAGGTCTACAATCAACTTGAGCTTGTCTCAGGGCGTCTTTCGACAATCAAGAAAGGTGATGTTCTGGCTGTGGCACTTGGGAACAGGAGGGCTCTTAAGGGATTTATAGGTGAAGTCCCAAAATCATTAAAAGTTGGCGATACAATTCATATTTTAAATCTTGGTGGCGTAGCAGGAATTTGTACCAGTGAAAATTACAGAGAGGTCGGACATGCCTTAAAAGTTAAAGTACTCGGGTCAATTGTTTCAGAGAGCAATCAATCTCAACCACTCAATATTGGTAATTTCGTGCTTTTTGGGGCTGAAAATTCAATTCTATCATCTGTACCTCTGATTATAGTAAGCGGAACCTGTATGAATGTGGGCAAGACCTCTATGGCGTGTGAGGTAATCAAACATTTAAATAGAGACGGGCACAAGGTTTATAGCGCGAAACTCGCTGGTATCGCCGCCCTGAGGGATACGGAAAATATGAAAGACTATGGATCAAAAAAAGCGGTTTCGTTTGTTGATGCAGGTCATACGTCCACCGTCAACAATGGGAACAGATCGGTGACTGTTGCAAAAGGAGCCATAAATTATCTGTCAAAGGATCGTCCTGATTTCATAGTTATTGAATTTGGGGATGGTGTCTATGGTGAATACGGAGTGACGGATATCTTAAGTGACGTCGAGATTCAGAAAAATATATTAATTCATATTGGTTGCGCACACGATCCGGTTGGCGCGGCTAAACTTGTTGAAATTTGCGCGGAACTTGGAGCACCTTTGGATTTCCTTTCCGGGCCTGTAACCGACAACAGCGTTGGAATATCTTTCATTGAGAGAAAATTAAAAATACCTGCAATAAACGCTCTTGTTTATAACGATCAATTGTTTAAAAAAATATTAAATCTATGTCTGAAAAAATAAATGTTTCAATAATTGGTGTGACTGGCTACACGGGCATTGAGCTGTTAAGAGTCTTGATTAACCATCCGAAGGTGAATTTGAAATATCTGCTTTCTCAAAGCCATGCCGGCGAAAAGATCAGTGATGTGTGGCCACATCTCAAGAATATTTGTGACATGAAGCTGAATGAAGCTGACTTGCAGGAAGTGGCTTCAAAAAGCGATCTTGTTTTTTTGGCGCTACCAAATAATGAGGCTCAAAAGATAGTTCCTTCAATCATAGGAAAAACAAAGATCATTGATCTTTCAGGAGATTTCAGACTGCAAAGCAGTTCGGCATATGAAAAATATTATGATCATGTTCATGAGTACTCTGAAGGTATAGATAAATTTGTGTATGGTCTGTCAGAGCTCAATGGAGAGCAAATATCAAAAGCTCAAAATATCGCCAATCCCGGATGTTTTGCAATCACTTCCGAGTTGGCTCTTTTGCCAGTGGCCAAGATATTAGAGCATGCTGCCGTTCTTGCCGTGACCGGATCCAGTGGCTCAGGGAAGACCTTAAAAGAAGAGGTCCATCATCCTGTGAGAAATCACAATATGAAGAGTTACAAAATCGGTAAACATCAGCATATCCCTGAAATTGCACAAACTTTATCGATTTCCGAAACGCAATTGTCGTTTGTTCCTGTTAGTGGGCCTTTTACCCGCGGAATTCATTTGACGGCATTTCTGAATTTAAAAAAGACGGTCACAAAAGATGAAATAAAAGAATTATATTCATCGTACTATTATGGAAAAACCTTTGTAAGGTTGAAAGAAAATGTTCAACTTGCTGACATCGTCGGTTCAAATTTTTGTGACATCAGTATTCAATCTGCCGGAGAAAATATAATTGTACAAGTCGTCATAGATAATTTGGTAAAAGGAGCGGCAGGTGGAGCCATTCAAAACATGAATTTGATGTTTGGCCTTCCGGAAACGACAGGCTTGTTAAACCTGAGTCCATTATTCCCGTAAATCTTTATGACACACCTTCTCAAAACATACGCGCAATACCCTATCAAGCTGGTTCGAGGTAAGGGCGTTTTTGTCTGGGATGATCAAGGCAAGAAGTATCTGGATTTTTATGGTGGACACGCAGTTTGCCTTTTGGGTCATTGTCATCCAAAGATAGTCACCGCAATAAAAAACCAGGCTTCCAAACTGATTTTCTATTCCAATGTTTTCCAAACGGCTCCGGCATATCTTCTAGCGGAAAAACTCGCTTATACTTTGGAACCGGAAAAATATCAAATTTATTTCACTAATTCCGGATCCGAAGCCAATGAGACGGCTCTCAAAATTGCCCGCAAGCATACAGGGAAAAAGCATATCGTTTCGTTCAAGAATTCATTTCATGGGCGCGGATTAGGTCCCTTGGCCGTTACCGGGATAGATTCTTATCACAAATTTGTGCCAAATCTTGATGAACACACCTCATTCGCGGAGTTTGGGAATATCAAGAGTGTTGAGTCAGCGTGTAACTCCGATACCGCGGCGGTAATTTGTGAACCGATACAAAGCATCGGTGGTATAAACATGGCGGATACTGATTTTTACAAGGATCTTGCAAATTTTTGCGCCAAAAAGGACATATTGCTTATTTTTGATGAAATACAAACAGGACTTGGTCGTACCGGAAAATTTTGGTTTGCCCAGCATGTGAATGTTTCCCCAGACATAATTACCACCGCAAAAGGTCTAGCGGGAGGACTACCTTTATCAGCGGTTTTAGTAAAAGAAAGTATCTGTTCAGAGATAAAGGTTGGCGACCATGCTACAACTTTTGGCGGAGGACCTGTTCCATGTGCCGCAGCTATTGCCACCATGGATGTGCTATCGCAAAAAGGGTTTCTTGATGATGTGACAAAAAAAGGAATGCTCATAAAAGAGGCTTTGATTAATCATCCAAAAATCATGAGAATTCGTGGAAAGGGTCTTTTGTTGGGCATAGAGACCGACAAGCAGTACCCAAATCTTGTTGGAGATTGTTTGAAAGAAGGACTGATTATTTCCGAATATTCGGCAGGAAATGTTTTGCGTATCATGCCTCCCCTAGTCGTAAAAAACAGTGACATAAAATCTTTCGCAAAAATATTTTTATCCGTTTTTAATCGTCAATAACAATACACTATGGGTTACAGCAAAAAGAATCTCTATCTGAAAAAGTTTCGAAATAAAATCTTCGTCCTAAAAATAGGTGGAGAGGTGATTGAAAAAAAGAATGTTTTACAGAAAATCCTAAAAGATATCAAAAAATTGGTGCGATTTGGCATAAAGATAATTCTCGTGCATGGAGGCGGAAAACAGGCCGATCATCTATCGTTACAAATCGGACATACGCCGGTTAAGGTAAACGGTCGGAGAGTTACGGGCCAGCAGGATTTGGAAATCGCAAAAATGCTTTACGGTGGAAGTCTGAATTTGGAGATTTTGAGTATAATGAAAAAATTAAAAATGAAAGGGATCAGGGTAAGCGGTCTTGATGGAAATCTATTGGATGTTTATTTGCGTGATAAATCAAAATTTGACTTCGGATTCGTAGGCGACATCAAAAAAGTAAATCCAGGCATCTTACGCAGTCTTTTGAAGGAGAAGTATCTGCCTATAGTTTCACCACTTGCCGTTACTAATGATGGAATCATCGTTAACATCAACGCGGACACCATTTCAACCACCATCGCCACGTCTCTAAAAGCCGCCAAGCTTATTCTTTTTACTAATGTTGATGGTGTATACAAAAACAACAAACTTCTAAAATTGCTTACACTGGACGAGGCCACAGAACTTATCAACTCAGGGGACGCTAAAGATGGCATGGCTGTAAAATTGACTAACTGTATTCAGGCTATCGAAAAAGGTGTCAAACGTGTCCATATAATTAATGGTCTTTCCCCTCACAGTCTTTTATCCGAGATATTAACAAAACGGGGTGCTGGCACGATGATCACAACTAACAAGGAAAAGGATGCATATAGTAATGAATGACGGGCGAAAGGGGCCAAAGACCGTAATTATTGCCGGAATTCACGGAGATGAAGGTCTCGGCGTTAAAGTTTTGGAAAAATTGGCAGAAACAATTTCTCAGAAAAAAATTCTCGGGGAATTGCATTTACTTTTGGGAAATCCGGAAGCTTACAAAAAAAATGTTCGCTACATTGATACAGATTTGAACCGTCTTTTTAATGAAAGTCATAAGGATCTGAGCAAATTGGACAATCCAAACAACGAACAAAAAAGAGCGATCGAGATAGGACTTCTACTCAGGGATGCGAATTTTTTGTTGGACATTCACTCCACGAGCAAGCCTTCCGTGCCTTTTTTGTACATTGAAAACTCACCAAAGCATAAACAACTGGCCTCTAAATTTGGAATAGAAATGATTGTTTTGCAGGGAAAAAAATTCCGACCGGAAGAGCTCTTCTCTTCAACGGACAGCTTTGTTGATCGTTGTGGAGGAATAGGGATCACATACGAATCAGGGTGGCAAAAGGATTTTTCCTCCCTTGATAATGTGTTTGAAAACACTCTTCGTTTTTTGAGCGCCGTTGGAACTATAGATTTTGTAAAACACAAAAAAATCGATTCTCTTAAACAATACCTAGAGATCTATGATTGCGTGGTTCCTCTTCAAAAGGAATTTACTTTCAGCTCCGATTATGAGAATTTTGATTTCGTACCGGCAAACAAGACATTGGCTTATGAGGCTGGTCGCCCTATCATAGCGTCGGAAGATTCCTATATTATCTTCCCCAAAAAAAATATCGTTATCAATTCACCGGCCTGTTGCCTGGCAAAAAAAATATGACAAAACTCTGGGAAAAAAAGAAAACGAAGCTCAATCCTGCTGTTAACGGCTATATTATCAGCAAAAACCTGGAACAAGATAAAAAACTTTTGCCCTACGATATTTTGGCCTCAATAGCCCACACAGAGATGTTAGTTAAAATTGGTGTTCTTTCAAGGAAAGATGGAGCGGATATTACAAACGCTCTAAAGAATATTCAAAAGCTCGAATTGGAAGGAAAATTCAAACTCAAACAGAAAGACGAGGACTGTCACACCGCAATAGAAAATTTTGTTGTGAAAAAACTCGGTCAAACAGGCAAAAAAATACACACAGGTCGGTCTCGTAATGATCAGGTCTTGGTCGCACTCAGATTGTTTTCAAAAGATTATTTGGCGAAAATCAAAGAGTCAGTATTGACTCTGGCAAAGACAATACTTGATTTTGCAAAGCAATATGAATTTATTCCCATGCCCGGCTATACACATACTCAGCAGGCGATGCCATCCTCTGTTGGACAGTGGGCGGGAAGTTTTGTTGAATCACTGCTTGATGACATCATAGCTATTGATGCGGCAATAAAGCTAAACGATCAAAATCCACTTGGTTCAGCGGCAGGTTTTGGGACATCAATACCGGTCGACAGAAATTATACTTCAAAACTTTTGGGATTTTCGCGGACCCAGATCAATTCGCTGTATTGCCAAAACAGTCGTGGTAAAATAGAAAGCTTTCTTATATCCGCCCTGGCTCAAGTAATGATGACCTTGGGTAAAATCGCGAACGACATGGTCTTGTTTACATCATACGAATTTGGATTTTTTAGAATCGACACCTCTCTGACTACCGGCTCGAGTATCATGCCTCAAAAACAGAACCTTGATATTATGGAAGTTTTGCGGGCAAATGTGAGTGTGATTTTTGCGAATCAGATGCTGGTTCAAAATGCGGGTCACAACTTGGTCTCCGGTTATAACAAAGATCTCAAAATCACCAAAAAGGCTCTAATGGACTCATTTTCTTTGGTCAGCTCGAGTATAGCAATTACAAAACTCCTTTTTGAACATATGGAACCAAATGAGGAACGCTTGAATAAAGCTTTTTCACTTGGAATTTTCGCCACCGATGAGGCCAATGAGCTCGCCCTAAAAGGTGTTCCATTCCGAGATGCATACAAAAAAATCGGCGAATCATTGGGGAATTTGAAGTTGCAGGATGTGATAAAAAACATACGGTCAAAAAAGCATATTGGCTCTACAGGCAATCTCCAGCTTCATGCTTACGAGGAAAGAATCAAAAATTTATAAAAGAAAAACCGGACCCAACGTATTGATAGGATCCGGCTTCCCTAGCTCCAGATTTCTCCAGAGCGAGCTATGCTTAGAAGATGAACAAAATCCCGTGAAGAATCTTGTAATCCATAAACACAGCTTTCCGTGGAGAAGTGCGACCTGTGATGTAAATGATCTTTGTTTTTGTTTGCGACTAGTAATATGATACCATGTTTTGGGAATGAGGTCAAGGGCGGAATTCGGGGAAACAAAAGCGCACTTGCTACGCTCGTGCGTCTGGAGCGGGTGACGGGAGTCGAACCCGTGTCAGCAATTCGCATTATTTTTTGTGATTGTACTATATGGCACATTTTGACATCGTCTGCCAGAGTGCCACATTTGAAAAAACTCTCGCTGACTGGCCTTTACAAGCCGAGATAAAGTGTTGTATTCTGCTGTCCAACAATATGATCAATGATGGAACATTTAAATGAGGAGAGCACTATACGAAGGGTTTTAAGGGTTATTGGGAAAGATACTGAAATTATTGATGGGGTTACCTATAAAAATGCCAATCAGATTGAATTTGATGGAGTGACTTATGTTGTTAGTCACAAAGCTGTATTAACATTACATACCACTAACGAATGTAATGCCTGTTGTGGTTTTTGTTGCAATGGAATAACTTTCAGTTCAAAAGATAATCGTTTTTTAGAACAAACTCAATCACTTCATAGAGCTGTTGATTTTGCCAAACTTGGTGGGATTAGAAATATTGCTTATTCAGGAGGTGAGCCTACTTCCAAGCCGCAAGATTTAGTGGAATTGGTCACCTTGACTTTACCGCATTTTCAAAAAGGGATCCTCCATTCAAACGGCTATGGGATGTTTATTGAAGTTGAAGGAAATGATGGAGCAACAAGACCTCTTATTGAGGAATTAGTGAGATTGGGGATTTTTGGTGTAACTATCAGTCGTTCCCATCATGACCCTCAGAAAAATATGATGATCATGAATTTTAAGGGAAAATTTCAGGGCTTAACTGATGAACAACTTGAAAATTTTGCATCCCTTAGATCAATTTTTTTTTCTCCCCGCTTGAGTTGCCTTATGACTAAGGGAGGAATTGAAAACTTTAATGATGTCCTGGATTATATTACTTTTGGAGAACAGAGGGGTATTCAAAGATTTATTTTTAGATTGGCAACAGGTATTCCCGATGAATTTGCCAAAAAAACTATTTATGCAGAAACGAACCGGGAGTTAAAAATCGATCTGGATGAATTAAAAACTTTCTTGGAAAACGCAGGATTCAAGGAGACTTTTTCTTTACATAAATCTGATTCCCATGTGCACAGTATGAGAAGGGGAAATATTGTTGTTGATTTAGACCAGTCTTCCGAGGAAGTAGATCCCGATCCAAAAATAAGGAGGATGATTTTTATGCCTAATGATATTGTTTATACCAGCTGGATTGATCCATCTGCTATTTTGTTTAGAGATGATGTCGATAGGGTGATAGCCAGAGCTACAACTTACGACTCCACCATTCATACGAGAATATGTGAAAACGACAAACGTTCTCCTTCCAAAAAAATCTCAAGGGAATTGAAAGAACGCGTGGATATTTTATTAAGTCGTGATGCAATAGAGAAAAAACGTTTTCCTATAGATCTACATGTCCACAGCAATTTATCAGATGGACGTACAGATCCAACTCATATCGCAGAACAGGCAGCAAATGGGGGTATCAGAGTTTTAACTCTGACTGATCATAATTTTTTCCCAGAAAATTACAACATTATCAGGCAAGAAATGGGCAGACTGGGGATAGAGATACCTTTCCCAGCTGCTGAGGTAAATACGGTTTTCCACAATGAAGCAGGAGTCCAAGAGAGAAAATACCACGTATTAGTTTATGGACAGAGGCTACTGGAAGATCAGGAATTCGCCGAATTTATTGAAGGGCCTTTAAGAGCTAAGAATCAGTTTTTAAGAACTGTTGTTAAAGATTTAATTGAGAAAAATGATCTCGACATACCAGGTTTTGATGAAATGCTTAGAGGTGTTCAATCAGACGGTTCATATATTCATCCATATAAAAAACATATGACTAGGACTTTGCTTGCCAGTTATCTACAAAAATGTTTACCGGGAATGAGTATTGATGAAATTAAGCAAAATTATTTACCTCCAGTCCCTTCAGAAGTATCTTATGCTGACCCGATTGATACAGTTCAATTGATTGAAAGAGTCAAGGATCTCGGAGGTGTTGCAGGGTTAGCCCATCCAGGATGGGATAGACCGTTTCCCGGATTTGAAAACAGCATTAAAAGGGTTTTTGAAATCATCTACTTCTTAAAAAAACGTGGCATGCAAGGGCTTGAAGCTATGACAAGACATCACGACAGAAAACCAGAGGAACAGCTAAATAGCCAGATGTACCAATTTGCACGAGACACTGGGTTATTCATGATTGGTGGTAGTGATTATCATGGTAAAGGCGATGTTGATCTTGGATATTACGGACTTGTTGAAGCAGAGTTAGATGTAATTAAGAACATCTTGGCAAGAACTAATAATTTGAGTTCATAAAAAAAATTCCATCACCCATAACATGAGTCTAGACGTAATCGATTGTAATAATCTGCAACCAATGGAATCGATAAAAGATATCGGGAGAGTCTTGAATTTGGTAAGCCACGGATTTGGCATGTTTGGGACAAAAAAAAAATATGTAGAGGAGCTCACCTCTAACGGGATTAATAATCCTAATACTGCAGTTTTTGGTATTGATAATGGCGAAAACTTAAATGACCGGCAGCAATTTTATTTCACTATTTTAATGTCCATTTATCATGCTATTTCCTTGGAAGTTCAATCAAAAATTCGAGAAGGACAATACCAGGACTTTGTAAGTTATTATGAGGACCATCCAGAGGACACCCCTTCAATATTACTTTTGGATGATGAAATGCCACGAAAAGTTGCAAGACAGGGAAGCTCAGCATATGCAATGGCCACTATCCCGGAAATAAAAACCGTTTCCTATGGAAAAATTGAAAAATTTGGAGCTATCTCCCCGGAGGGAATTATTAGAGCTTTAGATTTAACGGTTGACGATATCAGAACTGCTCAATCAGGGATTGATTTTGCAGGAGAAATTCAGGGAACAGATTTAAGATTTTTTATTAAAGCAGGGGCAGACACCATTGAATTTCCATCCATTGACACGGGGAAGACGTTACCTGATGAACTTATGTTATCTTTCTGCAGTAAATTGGCCGACATTTTAGTTTGCAGAATGAGAGAGGGACTCGTCCAACTTTATGGCAATGATACGAGCGTTTTAATGGTTAATTATGGCAACAATAATTCGGTAAATTTCCCAGCAGGGATTGCCAGTATATCTGGATATTTAAACGGTATTGGATTGAAATCCTCTTATGTCGATATGCAGAATAGGGATAACGCTGTAGCCGCTACATTAGAATTAATAAGGGAGAGATCAATCAAAGTGCTTGGAATTTCTGCTCATCCAGGGAGCTTGGAAGGAACATCCAATGTAATTGAGTCTATAGAGAAAGAAATGGGCGAAGCAGCACCGTTTATCGTTGTAGGACATAGAATAGTTTCGGTTAGAGAAAATGTCGAAAGATTAATGGCGTTATCGAATAAAGTATATATTGCCAGAGGAGAAGGCGAGCTTGCTATGAAGGACTTTGTTTTAAGAGTAATGACTAGAGATCTTCCAGAAGACAGAGATGTTTCTGTTCTCAGATTATTAAGTCCTGGAGAATTCCCTGAAATCCTCCCCAATCCAGATCAGCGATATGACATTGCACTTGTGGAATCAAGTAGAGGGTGTGGTTATGGAATCTGCAGTTTTTGTAAGAGGCTAGATGGAAATGGAAATACTTGGCGTCGGATTCCCAATGATATTTTGTTAAAAAATATAGAAGCACATCTTAGGAATGGACACGATTATATTTATTTTATTGATGAAGAATTTTTTTCCGGAGAAAGATTAGACAGAGAAAAATTGGACGAAATAGGATCATTCATCCAAGCCGTACAAAAATCAGGGCTAAATTTCAGATTTAGGATCCAAACACGTGCCAGCACTTTAGTTAATTCAAGATATGCACGAGAAATAAAAGAAATCTTAAATGGACTGAAAAAAATCGGATTATCAGTAGTATTCTTAGGTGCCGAATCTTTTTCAAACACACAATTGCAGAGATATAAAAAGGGAATTACTGCATCCACTAATTTGGAGGCTGTCTTTTTGTTGTATGATCTAGGCATTGAAGCAATTCTTGGTTTTATCCCCCTAGATCCTTTAGTTACAATGGAAGAAATCGAAGATAATATCGAGTTCTTGGAAAATAATTCTGTGGGTGGAAAGCCACTTTACAATTTCACTCCAAATTTGGCTACTCCATTAAGCATTTATCATAAAAGTACCTACGAACAAATGCTAAACACAAATCATCCTGGATTAATAACGGGCTTTGATCCTGATCGAGGAGAGTATCTATACCAATTTCAGGATAAACGCCTTGCTGCTTTTTCTACTTATTATCGTGATAGTTGGTACGAACCGTTTCAATCTGTTTGGAGAAAAATTAAACAGGCAATGCACCGTTTTCCCGAGGATACAAATTTACGTAATTTTTATTATGAATATAATTCTTTAAATTTTGAATATTTCAAAGCTCTTTATCAATTCATTAAAGAATCATTATCGAAAAGTTCATTTGAATATCTTTTAAAGACTTTTACTGAAGCTAGAGAAAAATTACTGTTAAAATATGGTTATTTATCTGATTAGACATGCAGAGTCATCGGAAAATGCTCAGGCAATATCTTATTCAGGCAGTTCCGATCCAACTCTATCAGAGTTGGGACAACAAGAAGCTAAAAAATTGGCAGAATATTTCTCTAATGAATATCCCTATTTGATTCTATCCAGCGAAAAAACTAGGGCATTTGCTACAGCTAGATATCTTGCTGATAAATTTTCCAAACAAGTGCAAAAAACGCCACTACTTAATGAAATAGATTTTGGAATTTTCGAAGGTTTGACCGCTGGACAAGTTAAAGAGAAATTTCCCGAAGAATATGCTATGCGCTTGCGGGATAAATTAAATTACAGAATACCTGAAGGAGAAAATTATTTAGATGTTTATGCAAGACAAAAGAAGCTCATACGAAAATTAAACCACCAAGAGAATTTCAATAAGACTATATTTTTATTTTCACATGCAGGTTATATCAAGGTCTTTATTGCTTGCGTTTTGGGAGACTTATCTATTATTGAGAGGAATGATTTTATTGGGAATTGTGCCGTCACAAAGATAACTTTAGACGAAGACAGTGGAAAACCATGTCCAATTTTTGTAAATAAAAATTTCATCTAAATATGAAAAACTCACACAAATTAATTGTTCTCGATTTGGATGATACCCTCATAGATTGTAGCAAAATGGCATTAATAAAAACTCGGTATCTTGCTGAGAAATTTGGATATAAATTTGATGAGGATCGTTTTTGGGAACTATTTGGTAAAGTAAGTTTCGAATCCTGCATCACAACACTATTTCCCGGAATAGATCTAGAACGTTACAAAACTGAATATGAACAACTAAAGTATGGAGAGTTTCCTTACCAGACACTAATCGATGTTGACGAATTACTTGATAGACTTTTTCAATCAGGATATGACGTAGGAATCGTGACGAACGAATCTGGAGAAAAATGTTCACAAAAACTCAAAACGGCAGTCAAAAGAGAAGAGATTCGTAAGCGACTTAAATTTGTATTGGATATAGATTCCCTCGGAGGCAAAAAAAGTGATGAATTAGCAATAGAACGCTTTAGAAAAATCATTGGCACAGACTATGAAGAAGTTACTTTTATTGGTGATTCTGTTTCAGATTATATTTTTGCAACAAGAGCAAAAATAGGCTTTGTAGGGGTTTTGTCAGGAGTTGATACAAAAGAAAATTTTATGAATGCAGGTGTTCAAGGAAAACTCTTTGCATCAATAAGTGAATTTGCAGATTCTATAATGTGACTACGCCGTTTGGAGCGGGTGACGGGAGTCGAACCCGTGTCAGCAGGTTGGAAACCTGCGGTAATAGCCGTTATACGACACCCGCGTTTTTTAGAAGTCTTTTGAAGGCTTCGCCTCCTTTGTAACTTTTTATTACTCTCTCGCGTTTCTCGGCAACCTTCCTATCAGGATGCTGTTCGGTATAAATCACTTCCCATGGCCTGTATGCTCTCGTGTATGTGCTGCCTCCGCTATTATGTTTCTCCAGTCTTTTTGCGACGTCCTTTGTCGAGCCTATGTAATATCGATTATGCTTCTGACTCTTTAGAATGTAAACGTGATACATAAGCCCGTGTCATCCCGCCGGAGGCGGGAGGTAATAGCCGTTATACGACACCCGCGAAAGGTTTTGCGTGAGAAAAATTTAACCTATATACTGCGAAAGTTCAATGCAAATTCAAAAAGGACAATCAGTGGATCTGGATATCGACGCGATGGCTTTTGGCGGAAGCGGAATCGGGCGGTATGAAGGCATGACCGTTTTTGTGGAAGGGACGGTGCCGGGAGATAAAGTGCAAGCCAGTTTTACCAGAATAAAGAAAAAATTTGGGGAAGCGAAACTGGTAAAAATCATCAAGACTTCTCCGGACAGAGTTACGGCGAGATGTCCGTATTCGGGTGTATGCGGCGGATGTCATTTTCAATATCTGAAATACGAGAAACAGCTGGAGATCAAGCACCAACATACGATCGACGCGCTGGAGAGGATCGGGAAGTTTGCGAATCCGCCGGTGGCGGAAATTATCGCCTGTGATGATCCATTCTATTATCGCAACAAGATGGAGTTTTCTTTTGGCTATGACGGTGGGATGAATTTCGCGCTCGGTTTTCATATTCCTGGAAGGAGGTTTGATATTTTGGATGTAAAGGAATGCTATCTGGAGTCGGAGTTTTCTGTGAAAATTCTAAATAAAACGAGAGAGTTCGCGCTGGCAAAAAAATGGCTGCCACGAAAATATGGGCCGGATGACAGCAGTGAGATCAGCGGATTTTTGAAATCGCTGTTTGTGCGCGAGGGCAAGCGGACGGGAGAAGTGATGGTGAATGTACTGACATCGGTGCAAGTGCCGGAAAATTTCAAAAAAGAGATGGAGGAGCTGGCGAATGAGCTACTCAAATTGGAAGATAAAAAAATGAAAATCGTGTCGATCTACTGGTCGAGAAAAATCGCGAAACGCGGGCAGGTGACGAAAATAGAGGAGGACCTGATTTACGGCAAAGCGACCTTCGAAGAGAAAATGATTTTGGCGAATGGAGATGAACTGACCTTCGAAATTCTGCCGCAGGCATTCTTTCAAGTGAATACTTTGCAGGCGGAAAAGCTATACATGGAAGTGGTGAAGCTGGTGGAGGATGGAGGACATAAAATTGCGTTTGACCTCTTTTGCGGGACTGGAACGATCGGGCTTTTTTTGGCCAAGCATGTGGAAAACGTGATCGGCGTGGAAGTGAATCCGGATTCCGTAAAAATGGCACTGGAGAACGCGCGGAAAAATAAAATCTTTAATATCGATTTTTTTACGGGAGACGTGGCGGATGTGCTGAAAAAAATAAAACAGACGCCGAGCCTGGTGCTAGTGGATCCGCCGCGGGCCGGACTAAGCCAAAAGATGATCGAGAGGATGGCGGATCTGAAAGCGAGAAAAATTATTTATGTGTCATGCAATCCTGCAACGCTGGCCAGAGACTGTGAATATCTGGGGAAATTCGGATACAAAATAAAGAGCGTGCAGCCGGTGGATATGTTTCCGCACAGCTATCACGTGGAGAATGTTTGTTTGCTGGAGAGGTAGTTTAAGCGGCAGAGGCGATTTGGACATCAAACATACGGTGAGCGTTTCTGACTAACCATTGGATATCTGATTGTAAGGTTTGCCATGTCATAGTGGCTCTTATATCAGCATCTTTCAGTGGAATGAACGGATATTTAGTGTAAATCGTTCCTTTGATCAAACTGATAGCGTGATCTTCTCCAAAAAGCATTTCGTTTGAGATTTTTGTAATCATGTCGCGCATTTCCCCGATATTGATTGTGATTCCCAGTTGGGCATAGGCCAGATCCATCAAAGTCTGAAGAATAGCCACCAAACTTTCGCTTTCGCGTGGCGGATATCTGACTTCAACAGAATTGAGATAAGCGATAAATTCTTTTAATTTCTCCACTGGGGAACCGCTCTTTTGTTTTAACTCCAAAATTTTAGTGTCAGCATTTTTATAAACGGAAATCATGCCGGATCTTCGAGATTCCTTGAAGCCATAGTTGATGAGCGCAACAATCAACTGCTCCTTCTCCTTTCTTTTGCCGATCGATGCTATCAATTCAACAACCGCTTCCTCCATTCCTACAAGACTGTCACCGTTTTCGAAACATTGCTCCAATTGTTCGCAGGAGATGGTCGAGGTCAGTAGACCTTTTTTAAATTTAGAGGTGAACAATTTCATCGCCGGCTTTAGAACCGTTGCGGCTACTTGTCTGGCCGGAGAGCGTTCTTCCCGATCGTAGTTGTCCACATCGATTCCACAGAGTGTGTCACCCGCGACACCGAAATTTGTACTGTAGCGTGGATTTAATGTTTTTATCACTCGGCCCGAGGCGTTGAGACCGCGTTGAATCAACGGAGGGAATCCGTTGTTGCTTTCGGGATCGATATCGTCAAAGCCAAAGATATCCAAGTTGCCATCAAACATGAGCAGAGCCATGATGCTTAACCTTGTGCCAAGACGAAGGTTTTCTAAATCAGCGTCGGACATTTTTGCGAATGGAACAAAATCCGTAACATAGGGCTGTTCTAGATGTTGGTCAACCAAGCGTGATTCGGGAAGGTGGATGTTTAAGCCCGGGAATCTTTCGAAATGAGCCAAGAGATTTGCTCTCATTGCGGCCTGTCTTTGAGCGACAGTTCCTACATTCAAGTTTGGATTTATTGGATGCTTTTCGACAGCGTCCCCTCTTCTAAAGACTTCAAAAGTCGTTCCGATGCCAATTTTTTGTAAATCAGTCATTGATTGAAACAAAGGGGATCATAGTATCAAGAACCGCACAATTTGTGAAAAGGAAAGTTTTTGTTATACTTGGGGCAGTTAAATAACACTCATTTTATGAAAAAGATTCTGCTTTCAGTTTTGTTGGCATGTTTGGCTTTGAGCAACGTGGCCGTGGCCGCCGATTTTCGGGGCGGGGACACGCTGACTTTGAGTAACGCGTTTGGAGATGATTTGTATGCGGCTGCCGGGAATGTGGTGATCGAAAATGATGTGAGCGGAGACGTGTATGTGGCCGGAGGATCTATCATGATAAAAGGCAATATCAGCGGGGATTTGGTGGTGGTCGGCGGACAGGTGCAGGTTCTTGGAAACGTGGCGGATGATGTGCGCGTGGCCGGTGGAAATTTGAGTTTAAGTGGAATTATCGGTGATGACCTGCTTGTTTTTGGCGGGCAGATCGCGGTGAGCGAAAGCGCTGAAATAAAAGGTGATTTGATCATGGGAGCGGGATATGTTTCTCTGGACGGGAGCGTGCTTGGAGGCGTGAGCGGTGGAGCCGGAGCATTTTTGTTTGGAGGAAATGTGGCTGGTGACATGACGGTGACAATCGAAGATCGTTTTGATGTAAAAGAGAACGCGAAGATCGGCGGAAATTTGAATTATTCCGCTGTTTTGGAAAGCAAAATTCCGGATGGAGTGGTCGCCGGGAAAGTGGAATTCAACAAATTTGAGAGAGACATGTCGACCAAAGAAGTGACGACGGCGTATTATACGTTTCGGCTGATCAGCTACTTTGCGATTTTGTTGATCGCGCTGTTGGCAATTATTTTCATGCCGAACGCGACGGCGCATATCGCCAAAACGACAAGAGAAAATGTGTGGAAGGCGTGTTGGGTGGGCTTGGTGACTCTGATCGTCGGGTTCGTGGGAAGTTTGATTTTACTGCCGACACTGGTTGGGGCTCCGGTAGCGATCATCCTGTTGATTTCGCTTTTTATTGTGATGTATCTGGCGAAAATCTATGTGGCGTTCTGGCTGGCCGGATATATGCTGGATCATTTGCCAAAGAAAAAATATTTCAAAGTTGAGCTTTTCTTTGCGACGGCGCTGGGACTACTCGCCTACTATCTCGTGGGAATGATTCCGTATGTCGGCTGGCTATTGAATTTAGTGCTGTTCCTGATCGGTGTAGGAAGCGCTGTGCTGACTGAAAAAGAATACTATCTGTATCTACGCAGGAAGAAAGTGCTTTAGAGAGACAGTAGAAATTTTTTGGCGGCAGCCTTTGTTTTGATTTCGCCGGAGAGTTGTTGGTCGCGAATTTGTTTGAGGATCTCGCCGACTCTGGCACTGGGTTTTAGTTTGAGAGCTTTCATGACTTCTTCCCCGGAAATCAGTTGTTTTGGCATGAGTTTGAGTTTGGCGATTTCGGATTTATAAAGTTTTTTGAGCTGGTTGTACTGATCAAAATTTTGAGGAAGCGTACCGGCTGTGTCTGCACGGATGAGTTCGAGAAGGTCTTCGAAACCGGCTTCCAGAAACCAGTGACGACGACGACCGTCCGGCATTTCAAAAAGAGGACCGACAATCATGTGATGAGAAATCAGCCAGTGAATTTGAGAGAGAGTTTTGTTTGGAAATTTTAAACGGGTGAGAATTTCTTTGGCGAGATCTGCTCCGACTTCGGCGTGATGATTGTAACGGATGCGCTCGGAATCGATTTGAAAAGTTTCGAATTTGCCAATGTCGTGGAGAAAAACAGCCCATTTTAGAGCGAGAGATGGAGTTACGGTTGAATCTTCGGTGAGAGAGTCGAGAGCCATTTTGGAATGATCCCAGACGTCATTTTCCTGATGATACTGCCGAGGCTGGGCGAGGCCTTTGAGACGGCAAAGCTCGGGGATTATAAATTCCAAAGCGCCGATTTCAAAAAGTTCTTCAAAAGACTGGGAAGGGTGCGTGCGATCCATGATCATCTTGTTGAGCTCGTCGGCGACGCGTTCGGCGGAAATATTTTTGATGAGATGGACGTTCTTTTTGATGGCGGCGTAGGTGTCGGGATGATATTGGAAATCGTAGACATTCTTGAAACGCACGGCGCGAAGAATGCGAAGATGATCTTCCCTGATGCGGGTATCGGGATCGCCGATGAAACGCACGAGTTTATCGCGCATGTCAGTCTGGCCGCCGACATAGTCGATGACCTTTTCGGTCGTGGGATCGTAAAACATGGCGTTGATGGTGAAGTCACGGCGGAGAGCGTCCTGCTTCGCAGTGGTGAATTCGACAGCATCGGGACGGCGACCATCGGAATAGCCTGCGTCGGAACGGAAAGTGGCGATTTCAAAGTGATGACCGTTTTGGATGGCGAGGATGACACCAAACTTTTTGCCGATGGGGATGGTGTGCTCGAGCAGAGCCTCGATCTCGTCGGGCTTTGCGGAAGTGACAATATCAAAATCCTTTGGCTTGATGCCGAGAAGCATGTCGCGGACACAACCGCCCGCCCAGTAGGCTTCGTGGCCGGCCTTTTTGAGAGTCTCGATAATTTGGAGTGAGGTGGATTGCACGGAGTTATTGTAGCAGTTTTTTGAGAAGTCGACTAAAATGCCATCATGAAAATTCTGGCGATTGAAACATCTTGTGATGAGACGGCGGCGGCGATCGTGGAGGACGGGAGGAAAGTGCTTGCGAATGTGATCGCGTCGCAGATTGATCTGCATGCCAAAACCGGCGGAGTGGTGCCGGAAGTGGCGGCGAGGGAGCATGTTCTGAAAATGCTGCCGGTGATTGACGAAGCGTTGGAAAAAAGCGGATGTAGTTGGGACGACATAGACGCGCTTGCTGTGACACAGGGGCCCGGGCTGATCAGCTCGCTGATTATCGGCACGGAGACGGCAAATGTGATTTCGTATGTGAAGCAGAAAAAACTGATTCCGGTGAACCATGTGATCGGACATATTTATTCGAATTGGCTGGATAATGAAGAAGAAATCGAGTTTCCTGTTTTGATTTTGACAGTTTCGGGAGGACATAACGAGCTGATTTTGATGCGCGGACATTATGATTTTGAAGTGCTTGGCGAAACGCGGGATGACGCGGCCGGAGAAGCTTTCGACAAAGTGGCGCGAATCATCGGGCTGGGATATCCGGGCGGGCCGGCGATTTCGAAAGCTGCTTTGGATGGGGACAGCGCGGCCTTTGATTTGCCCAGAGCTATGCTGGAAAAAGAAAGTTTGGACTTCAGCTTTTCGGGACTGAAGACAGCGGTTTTGAATGAAGTGAAGAAGACGGAAAAAATTGATGAAAAATTTACGAAAGATATGTCAGCCAGTTTTCAAGAGGCGGTGATCGATGTTTTTGTAGAGAAAGTTTTGCGGGCACTAAAAAAATTCCCAAAAGTGAAAGAGCTACATATCGCCGGAGGTGTTTCGGCGAATGTCAGACTACGAGAGAGACTGAAAGAGGCCTTGGACGGAAAAGTGAAGTTCAGACATCCAAAGTCGTTTGCGTTTTGCACGGACAACGCGGCTATGATTGCGGCGGCGGCGTATTTTCTGTGGCTGGAGAAGAAGGGGGGTTTTGTGGCGGAGGCAAATCTAATTCCATTTGTCTCCTTTGATCTTGCAGCTCATTCATAATTTCCAAAACGCTAAAGGCGCCGAGAGCTTCGTTGACCTGAGCCAATGTCGTAGCACGGATCTGCTGTTTTTGCTTATTGTCTTTGGGCTTGGAATGGAGGAAAGTGACAATCAACTTGATAATTTGTCCGATGCGAGTGTGGATCGTTTTATACAATTCATCCATCTCTTTGTCATTCAGATTGGTTTCTTTGGCGATCTGGCGATTAAAAAAATTGTCGCGGATTTCTCCAAGTTCATCCATGACGGCTTTGACGGAGATATATTGCATGTCCTGACGCGGGCCGAAAGCCCGATGTCTCAAATTTGCGATCTCCTTTTGAACCTGGACGACCTTTGCCAGAGAGAAGACGCGGATAAAACTTTGGCGGGCTGTAGCTCTGGACTGTTGTTTGTTTGGATCGTTGTTTAAAATTTCAATAATCTTGTCAATTTCGTCGGTGATTATTGTTCCGATTTTGAGATAAGGCTGGAATTCAAAATTCGAGGATTGTTCGCGAATATCCTGAAGATTGGCTATTATTTTGGCACGATTTTTTTCGTCGATAGGTTTGTCAATTTGCAAAATTTTCAATTCATCTGCGTATTTACGGACCTCATAGCAAAATCTTTCAAGACGCGTGAGGTCGCTTTGAATTTTGTTCCAAATCAAACCCTGGTCCTCCGAGAGATGGCGTTTGGTGTTGTGAATTTTCTTTTGGCGATTGGCTATGAATGTTAAAACCGGAGACCAGATTCCAAGTTGAGCTCCAGGATTAGGTTTTCCACTTGAATCCTTGAATTTATTGCATTTAGCGAGGCGATCGTGGATTTCCACTTTGTCTTCGTCGCGAACCAGTTCCAGATTTTTAACAAAACCCATAGCCTCATCAATAATTTTTTGTAAGCGATCGCTCTCCTTTAGATGCCGCCATTTTGTCTGAACACTGCGAATCGTGGTTTTTAAAAACGTTTTTATGCTCTCCAATTCGGCATTTTCACATTCATAATCGGCAAATATATGATCGATCCGGCGGTAGGCGCTGAAAATATCGGTGCGGAAAATTCTTTTACGCCCTTCAGTTTGAGTACCAATAACAAGGCCCTGATTTGGTCCGGTGGCAATTCTAAATAGCCTGAAAGAATGCGGAGAATTGTGCTTGAGACCGGCATCGTAATTTAAAACAAATGGCTCGAGATCTTCAGACATGATGCGTTTGATATCGGGAATAGCGCGACCACGTGCTTCCACCTTCTCCTCTTTTCTCGAACCTCTTGGCGGGATAAATTCCTCAAGTCCAAGATTTTTCAAAGTTGCATTAGTGATCATCGAAGGTGAGATGATGACCTCATCGGCACCGACTCCCGTTTGACGATCCGGCCAAGCCGTGAAAACTTGTTGGATGACTTTACTAATATCTGAAGGAGCTTTATCGAAGGCCTTTTTAGATGGAATGCGATGGTTCTGAAAATCCGGATCGGCCAGAATTTGTCCGATGCGTGAGCAAATTTCAACCTGAAGAGTGAGAATTTCCTTAAGCACTTTTTTCTCATTCAGACGCCCATCGGGTCTGGTGCAACGATCCTTGATGTCAGCGACAATATCAGGAATCGTGTCTCTAAAATCGCGGGATTCGGAAAGATGCGTCAAAGCGCTGTATCGATCTAAATCGCTTTGGACCGGAGATAAATCGAGCCGATCATCCAGAGTAAGAGCCTGCATGAGCTAATTCTAAGGGTTTTTTATGATATGTCAAAGAAGAGCGTTTAGAAGAAGCGAAATTTCAGCCTTGAAAAAATTCTAGAATGTAGTAAAGTGACAGTTACTATTTAATGACCGGCATGGACGAAAAACCAAAAAAACATGAGCAGTTTCAGACGCCGAAGGGAGTGCATGATATTTTGCCGGAGGATCACGAGTATCATACCTTTATAAAAAAAGTGGTGAGGCACCGGGCGAGGCAAGCTGGTTTTAGGCGTATTTCGACGCCGATGTTTGAGTTTACCGAAGTCTTCAAACGCAGTATCGGCGACACTTCGGACATTGTGACCAAAGAAATGTATACTTTTCAGGATCGCAAGGGGCGCAGCCTGACGCTGAAACCGGAGTGCACGGCTGGCGTTGTGCGGGCATACATTCAAAATAATATGAACCAGTTGCCGCAACCTATGATGCTTTACTACTATGAGCCGTGTTTTCGCTATGACAGGCCGCAAAAGGGCAGATATCGCCAGTTTTGGCAATTTGGTTTTGAAATTTTGGGAGAGAGCGATCCGGCGCTGGACGCGCAATTGATCCAGATGGCGTTTAAAATTTGTCAGGATCTGGGCGTGGATAAGCTCATCAGTCTGCAGATCAACACAATCGGGACACCGGAGGCGCGAAAAAAATACATGCAGGTTTTGCAGGATTTTTATGTCGGGAAAGAGCGATCGCTCTGCGAAGAATGCAAGATTCGGCTGAAGAAAAATCCGATGAGATTACTCGATTGCAAGGAGGAGGATTGCCAGATTTTGGCCGGACTGGCGCCTGTGATGCGGGACTATCTGGACAAAGAGTCCATTGAGTTTCATGAAGAAATGAAAGGATATTTGGACGAAATCGGAATTAAATACACGGAAAATCCGAAACTGGTACGAGGACTCGATTATTACGCAAAGACTGTTTTTGAATTTTGGGACAAGAGCGAGGGTGCGCAAAACGCGATCGGAGGCGGTGGAAGATATGACGGGCTGATGGAGCTGATGGGCGGACAGCCGACACCGGCGGTGGGTTTCGCGGCCGGAGTGGAGAGGATTATGGCAAATATGAAAAGAGAGAAAATCCGCGTGCCGACGAAAGATGATCTACATGTTTTTGTGGCCCAGCTTGGAAAAGAGGCCAAACGCAAATGCCTTCCACTGATTGAGCAGATGCGGGAATCGGGACTAAAGACGATGGGCGCGATGGGCAAAGGCGCGATCAATATACAGTTAAAACTGGCGGATAAGTTCAAGGCACCGTTTGCCGTGATCATAGGAATCACCGAGGTGCGTGAAAATGTCGCCATTATTCGAGATATGAAAAAAGGCGTGCAGGAAAAAGTCGCTTTTGAAGATGTGATTGACCGGCTGGTGGAACTGATCGGAAAAAAGAATTTGGATAAATATTCACCCGGAGAATTGTTGTACTCATAGTTACTATGAAAAAAGTTTTAGGTTTGATATTGTTTGTGTTTTTTGGTTTTAGCTCTGCCTTCGGCGGAGTGGCCGTGGCAGGCAGCTTTCCTGATGTGCCGGAAGATTATCCGAATTTTGAGGCGATTGAATTTTTGAAGGCGCAGGGAATTATCAATGGATATGATGACGGAAATTTCGGACCCGAGGATTCGATCAATCGGG
>JBAZZM010000004.1:0-22476 GCA_041658805.1 Candidatus Altimarinota bacterium
TTTCTTGTATAGCCTGCGGCGATTTGCTTCGGGGAGAAGTCCGATGAATTTATTGCGATAGTTGAGAGCGAGACGGCCGTAGTGTTTGCACTGTTCGTAGAGTTTTTCGTCGGTAAGAGCTGTGGGTGTCGGGTTTGTCATGAATTTTTAGATTAAAAAATAAGATTATCGATGCTTGAATTTTAGCATTCCAAAGCCGAAAATCAAGCTTTTGAGGTGGCGGAAAATGGCGAAATATGGCGCGATAAAACTCGCTTTTTTGGCTTGAAGAAGAGGCAAATCGTGGTTGCTTAAAAAATAAAAAGTGCCAAAATAGGCGAAAATTCGCAAAAGGTTTTTGGCTTCATAGAGAGAGAAAAAGCTGTGCGGCGGGAATGAAAAAAATGGCGACATGGTGGCCAATTCAGTTGACTTTGGGGAATTTTTCAGTAGTATACCGGCGTTACGCAACAAATTTATGGCCAAAGAACTAGTCACAACAATAAAATTGCAGTTGCCTGCGGGCAAGGCAAATCCAGCACCTCCGGTGGGAACCGCTCTCGGTCCGCACGGTGTAAATATCCAGGAATTCTGCACCCAATTCAACAATCAGACACGGGAAATGGGTGACACGATCATCCCTGCAGAAATCAGCATTTTCGATGATCGCAGTTTTACATTCATCCTAAAGACTCCTCCGGCCGCTGTACTGATCCGCAAAGCGATCGGGATCGAAAAAGGCTCCGGTACGCCAAATAAAGACAAGGTCGGAACGATCACAAGGTCCCAGCTGGAAGAAATCGCGAATACGAAAATGGTGGATTTGAACGCCAACGATCTGGATGCCGCCGTGAAAATCATCGCCGGAACAGCCAGAAGCATGGGCGTAAAAGTTGAAGGTTAAATTTTATATCGTGGGAGCTCAATAAACGGGCGTTATTACCACTTAACAACGAATGTATGAAAAAGTACGGAAAGAAGTATGAGGCGGCCAAAAAGCTCCTCGAAAAAGCCAGCTACACGATAGATGAAGCTGTGGCTTTATTGAAAAAGACATCGACCACAAAGTTTGATGCCAGCTGTGAAGTACACTGCAAACTGGGCGTGGATCCGACGCAAGCCGACCAAAATATTCGCACGACTGTTTCCCTGCCGCACGGCACGGGCAAGGACGTGAAAATCGTGGCTTTTGTGAGTGAAGAAAAGATCAAAGAAGCCAAGGAAGCCGGCGCGATGATGGCTGGAACGGCCGAGCTGATCACAAAGATTGAGGGCGGCTGGACAGACTTTGATTTGGCTATCGCCACTCCGGACCAGATGAAGGAGCTGGGAAAGATCGCCAAAATCATCGGTCAGAAAGGCCTGATGCCAAATCCAAAGGCCGGCACGGTGACGCCGGACGTGGTCAAAACGATCAAAGAATTCAAAAAAGGAAAGATCGAGATCCGTTTGGACAAGGACGCCAATCTGCATAATATTTTCGGGAAGGTTTCTTTTGAGGAGGCTCAATTGAAGGAAAATCTGAAAGCTTTTATCAAGAGCCTGATGGATGTAAAACCGGCCAGCGCGAAAGGCACTTACATCAATTCGATGACTCTGACCACGACCATGGGCCCTGCGATAAAGATGGATGTGAACGCGGCGGTGACGGAGAGCAAGTAGGGGCCTAGGCTTTCTCCAATTCGAGCGCGGCTTTCAATGCGGCCAGTCCGACTTCGAGCTGTTTGGCGTTTGGTTCCCTGGTTGTCAGGCGCTGGAACCAGAGGCCCGGTTGGACGAGGGCTTTGACGAAGATGTTTTTGACGTATTTGGCGGAGAGTTTGAGGTATTCGTAGGAGATGCCGGCGATCAGAGGGAGGAAGGCCAGACGGAAAAAGAGGTTGGCGGCGAAGGTGGGTTGTTTTGGGACGAAAGTGTAGACCAAGATGCTGATGGTGAAAACAATCAGGATGAAGCTGGTGCCACAGCGCGGGTGGAAACGGGTTTGGATTTTGGCGTTTGGGACCGTGAGCGGAAGCTTGCTTTCGTAGGCGAAAATGGATTTGTGTTCGGCGCCGTGATATTCAAAAATTCTTTTGAAGCTGGGAAAAATGGAGAGGAGATAGATATAGAGAATGAAAATCAGTATTTTCCAGAGGCCGTCGATGAGATTGAAAAAAATCCAGTTGTCGTGGATGTAGGGATATTTTGTTTCCAAAAAAGTTGTGATGTAGAGCGGCAAAACTTTGAAAAGGAAAAGACTCAAGGCGAGAGCAATGATGAGAGAAGTGATGAAAAAGATGGTTTGGAGAAACTGGTAAGACTTTTTTTTGCGTTTTGCGTTGAGCTCTTTGAGCTCGGCCGGAGTGAGAGTGTCGTCCCCCATTTCTGTGGCGGAAAAATTGATCGCTTTGGTGCCGATGACCATCATTTCAAAAAGGTTGACGACACCGCGGACGATCGGAATGTTGAGGATTTTGAAGCGTTGAGTGAGAGTCTGATATTTTTGCTTTTTGACTTTGATGGAGCCGTCGGCTTTGCGGACGGCGATAGTTATATGATTTGGCGAACGCATCATCACACCTTCGATGACGGCCTGGCCTCCGACGGCGAAATCGATTTTTGGTGTTGTAAATTTCATGGTTTCTAATCTATCTTATACGGGCATGAAAGTAAAAATAAAACGTATCGATGGAGATTTGCCGCTACCGGTATACGAAACCGGCGGGTCGGTGGGCTTTGATATTCTGGCCAGAGTGGACAGCGAGATCGCGCCGAAAGAGATAGGGATGATTCCTTCGAATCTGATCGTGGAAGTGCCTGTCGGACACATGCTGGTGGTGGCTTCGAGGAGCAGTACTCCGGGCAAAAAGGGACTTCTGCCGCCACATGGTTTCGGGATTATCGATCACGATTATTGCGGACCGGAGGACGAGATCAAGGTACTGGTTTATAATTTTACAGAGAAAGCTGTTTCAATAAAACGCGGCGAAAAAATCGCCCAAGGCGTGTTTGTAAAAATTGATAAATTTGAATGGGAGGAGGTGGAAAAAATCGATAAGGGAAGTCGCGGCGGATTTGGATCGACGGGCGGTTATAATTAAAAAAAATCATGAAAGGGAAACTAATCACACTCTACGGGATAAACAATATAGGCAAGACCACGCATGCCAAACGGCTGGTGGAAAGGCTGAAAGCGAATGGTTGTAAATCGGTATATTTGAAATATCCGGCGTATGAGGTCAAACCGTCGGGACCGATTTTGTTTGAACAATTGAGGGGAAAAAAGGGGCAGACGCTGAGCGAAGACGAACTGCAAATGTGGTTTGTGATGAACCGGTATCAATTCCAAACAAAGTTGAAAAAGTTTTTGAATGAGGGATATGTCGTGGTGGCGGAAGACTACACCGGCACTGGAATCGTGTGGGGAAAGACGAAGGGGCTGGATGAAGAGTGGCTGGAATCGATCAATCGGTTTCTGGTGAAGGAGGATTTTGCGATCATGCTGGAAGGGAAACGGACGATCAAGGCCAAAGAAAAGTTTCATGTGCATGAGCAAAACGACAGCCTGATGGCCAAGAGTGAGAAGGTGCATCAGTATTTCGCGAGAAAATATGGATGGCACAAAGTCGCGCTACAGCCAACTAAGGATCAGACTGCGGAACTGGTGTGGAAAGCTGTTGACGATTTTTTGCGATAACGTTATAGTGAAAGCGTCTTTCCAAGGGCGGAAAGACCTTTATTTTTTCATTCTATGAAACTCATAGACGGCCGCAAAATTTCCCAGGAAATGCTGGAGCGTCTAAAGAAAGATACAGCCGCGCTCGAGCTAAATCATGTTCTGCCAAAGCTGGCGGTGATTTTGGTGGGCAATGATCCGGCTTCGCTTTCGTATATCAGGCAGAAGCAGAAGGCCTGCGCGTTTGTGGGCATAGAGTGGGAGCAGTTTGATTTTGAGATGGATGTGACGACAGAAGAGCTGGTGAAAAAGATTGATGAATTGAACAGCGATGACAAAGTCCACGGGATTTTGGTGCAGCTGCCATTGCCGAAGAAGGTATATACGCCGGACGTGATACGGGCGATCTGTCCGCGCAAAGATGTGGACGGGTTTACGGCTTACAATCTGGGGAAAGTCTTTTTGAGTTCGGAATTTGAGCATCTGGCGCCGTGTACGCCGATGGGTGTGATCAAGATGCTGGAATATCATAAGATTCCAATTGAAGGAAAAGAGGCTGTGGTTGTAGGTCATAGCAATATCGTAGGTAAACCGTTGTCGATGATGCTACTGAACAGGAACGCGACGGTGACGACATGTCATGTGCATACAAAAAATCTGGCTGAACATACCAAGCGCGCGGATATCCTCTGCGTGGCTGTGGGCAAGCCAAATCTGATTTCCGCGGAGATGGTAAAGGAAGGCGCGGTGGTGATCGATATCGGAGTAAACAAAACCGCGGAAGGCAAACTTGTCGGCGATATCGACTTTGCAAATATTTCCAAAAAAGCGAGCTATATCACGCCGGTGCCGGGAGGCGTCGGGCCTATGACGGTTGCCTGCCTGATGGAAAACACGGTAAAGGCTGCGAAACGCCTGAATAATTTAACCGAATAACACCATGTGCGGACTTGTCGGCATTTTGGGAAACGAATACATCGCGCAAGAAATGTATGACGCGCTGCTTACAGTTCAGCACCGCGGACAAGATGCGGCTGGAATGATTACCTTTAACGCTGACAAGTTTCATGTGAGAAAAGAGCTTGGATTGGTGAATGAGGTTTTTAGAACCAGACACATGACGAAATTGCTTGGACATGCGGCGGTGGGACATACCCGCTATGCAACGCTGGGGGGCGGTGAGGTGGAGAACGCGCAACCGTTTTTGGGACAATCCCCTTTTGGCGTGGCTTTGGCTCTCAACGGCAATGTCTTTAATGCGCGTGAACTGAAACAGGAACTTTTCAAAAAAGATCATCGCATGGTCAATTCGGACAATGACGGAGAAGTTCTTTTGAATATTTTCAGCAAGGCCCTGTCAAATCTGGACGCAAATAAAATAAAACCGGAGCATGTTTGGAAGGCTGTAAACAGCGTGTTCAAGCGTTGTAAAGGCGCATATAGTGTGGTGGCTTATATCGCCAAGCAGGGTATGGTCGCCTTTCGTGATCCGCATGGAATCCGACCGTTGCTTTTTGGCGAGAGGAAAATCGGTCTGCAAATGGAATATATTTTTGCATCGGAATCGATCGCGCTGGACAGTCTTGGTTTTGAATTTGTGGATGATGTGGGACCCGGGGAAGCAATTTTCATAGATGATAAAACGCGGCGCGTGCATCGCAAAAAAGTGTTGGAAAAGAAGCACACTCCATGCATTTTTGAATACATATATTTTGCCAGACCGGACTCCATACTGGACAGAGTGTCAGTATACAAATCCCGCATCAGGATGGGCACAAAACTGGCCCAGCAGATCAAGGACGCGAAGCTGGATATAGACGTTGTGATGCCGGTGCCGGATTCGGCCAGAACGGCGGCGATGGCATTGTCTGACGCTTTGGGGATCCGCTATCGCGAGGGCTTGGTGAAAAATCGCTATATCGGACGGACATTTATCATGCCGGGGCAAAAGATTCGTAAAAAATCCGTGCGGCAGAAACTAAATCCGATGCCGCTTGAGATGAAGGACAAAAAAATCCTGCTGGTGGATGACAGCATCGTGCGCGGGAATACTTCGAAAGAAATTATTCAGATGATGAAAGACGCCGGTGCAAAGAAAGTTTATTTTGCCTCATGCTCGCCGCAAATCATCAGTCCATGTGTTTATGGAATTGATATTCCGACGAGAGAGGAGCTGATCGCGGCCAATCACTCGGTGGAGGAAATTCGCAAATTTATCGGGGCGGACGCGCTTTTTTATCAGACGATTGAGGATACTTTTGATTCCTGTCGCGAGGGAAATCCGGAATTGAAAGATTTCTGTATGGGTTGCATGGATGGCGTCTACAAGACCGGCGATGTGACCGAGGAAATTTTGAAGGCGAATGCGGAGGCACGATTACGCGAGAAAGGTGCTTGTGATTCGCTGGAGGAGAGCGAGGGACCGATGGTTGATCCGGACAATCAAATGAATCTGGTATAAGTATGAAAAAAGTTTTATTAATAGGAAATGGTGCCAGAGAACACGCGATCGGCGAGGCTTTGAAGCGAAGCCGGCACGGTGTGGAACTTTTTGTCGTGGGAAAAGAGAAAAATCCGGGACTTGCGGAAATGTGCGCGGAGTATTGTTTGTCGGGAGTGACGGACTTGGAGGCTATCCGTGAGTTTGCTTTGAAAGTGAAACCGGATTTCGCGGTTCTGGGGCCGGAGGCACCGATCGCGGCCGGAGTGGCGGACATGCTTTTGGAATTGGAAATTCAGAGCGCATCACCGCTGAAAACAGTGGGTAGGCTGGAGTCTTCGAAATCGTTTACGAGAGACTTGGTTGAGAAATATCAGATTCCGGGGAATCCCTTGTTTAAGACATTTTTCAGTGAAGAGGGGTTGAGCAATTTTTTTGATCAGCTTGGCGAAGATTTTGTGGTGAAATCGGATGGACTTAAAGCCGGAAAAGGCGTGATGGTTTCAGGAGATCATTTGCATGGAAAGGCGGAAGGCATGGCCTACGCTTTGGAATGTTTGAAAGACGGCGGGCGTGTGGTTGTGGAGGAAAAACTGGAAGGCGAGGAGTTTAGTTTGATGAGTTTTTGTGACGGGACGGCGACTTTGGACATGATTCCGGTGCAGGATCACAAACGGGCTTTTGATGGCGACAAGGGACCAAATACGGGCGGGATGGGGTCTTATTCATGCGAAAATCACCTGTTGCCGTTTTTGACGGCTCGGGATATACATGAGGCTTCTTCGATTACCAAAAAGGTGGCAAAGGCACTTTTTGAAGAGACGGGAATTTATTTCAAAGGCGTGATGTATGGCGGTTTTATGGTCACGAAAAACGGCGTAAAACTGATAGAGTATAACGCGCGATTTGGTGATCCGGAAGCGATGAATGTGCTGCCGCTTTTGAAGACTGATTTTGTGGATATTTGCGAGGCGATCATCAACAAAAATTTGGGAGAGATGAAGATCGAGTTTGAGAAAAAAGCCAGCGTCTGCAAGTATGCGGTGCCGGAAGGATATCCGGACAATTCGACTGGGAGCGGACAAAAGATTGAGATTGGAGAGTTGGCTGACGGGGCGAGAGTTTACTATGCGTCTGTGGATGCGCGGGAAGATGGCTTGTACTTGGGAAAATCCAGAGCCGTGGCTTTCGTGGGAATAGCGGACAGTTTGAGCGAGGCGGAAAAGATCGCGGAGACGGCGGTGAGCAATGTAAAAGGCCCGATTTTTCACAGAAAAGATATAGGGACAGCGGAACTGGTGGGGAGGAGAGTGGAGCATATGGCGAGATTGACAAAATAGAGAAAATTAGGTAGGGTGTAAGGTAAGTTAAGAAAATTTTATGGCTGCGGCTATAGAGCAACTTGGGGATAATACCGACAGAGCTCGAGAGGCAAAAGACTGGCATGAGCACCACGAAGTTCCAAGGAGGGTCAGGTGCAATGCTGATGATGTGGTTGTTGATCTCTTTCATTCAATGAATGGACAAAGAGAAAAGGTGACTTTGAAAAGTGGCGTTGCATTGACCTTGTTAGCGCCGTTGATGGAGGAATTTGTTTTAAGTGACGATAATACAGGGATCTCGTACTTACTTCGCAGTTCCACTTTGAAAAAACTCCTTGCGTCAGGCGATCTGGTGAGCTTGGATCCGAAAGCGGAAAATGAAGCAAAGGGTGCAGATGGTAAGGATGGAAGTGTTGATAGGTTGATAGGATGGTTTCATAGGTTGCTGGCTTCATAGGTTGCTGTTGACGTAAGTAAAGAAACATGTTATTTTGGCATACCATTAAATTACTTTTTTGGAATTACCAGCAAACAAATTGGATTCGGAGAAAATAGGTGGACTGCCAAAATTCCTCGTGGTTCAGGCGGCTCATGGAATTGTAATTGAATTACCGCTCTGCCATTCGGCTCCTCTGGATATTCAGAGAGGCGAGATTCTTGAAATTTGTAATGAAATGGATACCGCGGCTGAAAATGGCTACTTGTGGGTAAGATTGTCGAATGGGGACCGATTGGCCATTGATCGTGAGGTGCTGAAGAAGATGTTACAAAATGGTGATCTGGGTGTGGATGAGAGAAACGAAGAGAGGTCGGGGCTGCGAAATATCTTGAGCCTGCGACTTTCAAGAGCGAAGGAAATTATTTCGACGTTAAGAGAGGTTTTCAAAGACTATGATGGCCGTTTGATTGACAGACGGATGATTTGTAAAAAACTTTGCTTGAATTTGCCAGTAGATCCAGAAACCATAAACGAATACTTGGTTTGGCTGATGGCGACAGTGGACATCAGGCGGAAGATCAGGAAAGAAGTCGAAAATTGTTTTAGGCAGGGTGATAGTCGATTTGATATGAGGAGAATGATGGGGAGAAGTTGGAAAAAATTGGTTCATGCAGGTATTGAAGTGGATGACGGTGATGAATTGCAATCCTTGGATAGGATGATTTTGGAAACTCTCCGGCCCAGGATCGGAATTAGAAAATAAAATTGTTTTAACCAGTGAAAATAATGCCATTTGATAATGATTTTATTGAAAGTCAAAACGGCTTGTGTATGAGAAAATTTTCGGATAAATCCCTGCCCGGGCAGGCGCGAGACTTGATTTTTGGCTTATGGTAGATGTCAATTTGACGAATTGGGGTTTGTTTTAGGATAGGCTGGCGTACCGGTACGCCGAGGAATTGTCTGATCAGTAGACCCCGAGGATTTTGAGGCCGGCGACTTTTTTGGTGACGGAGGCGAGAGCTTTTTTGACGTGAGGTTGGCGTGGCGTGCCGTCCAAGTCGAGATAGAAAATGTATTCGCCGAAGCGGGCTTTTGTGGGGCGGGATTCGATGCGGGAGAGATTGATTTTGGCGGCGGCAAATTCCTGGAAAACGGATGAAAGACTGCCCGGAGAGTCTTTGCTAAAGTAGAAAATAATCGAGGTTTTTGAACTATTTTTTTGAACATGGGTTGAGGGCGTGTAGAGGCCGTTTTTTAGGACATAGAAGGTGGTGGAATTGTCGGGATTGTCGGCAATATTTTTGGCGAGAATTTGGAGATTGTGATGATGGGCGGTTTCGAGCGGGAGAATGGCGGCTGTTGTTTGGTTGAGTCGGGAGATGGCGCTGGCGGTGGAGGAGATGGCGATTCGCTCGGCGTGAGGGAATTGTTTGTCGAGATGTTTTTTGCACTGGGCGAGGGCCTGATTGTGAGAGATAATTTTAGTGATTTTTTTGGATTGGGGAATGGTGGCGAGGCAGTGGTTAATCGGGAGACTAATGGATGCGGCGATATGGACTTTGTGGGTGAAGAGACTGTCGAGAGTTTCGCGGACAGTGCCGTGAAGTTTGTTTTCGGCCGGGACAATCCCCTCTTTGACACGACGGGAGGCGACGAGAGCGAAGATTTCGGCGATGTCACGGGCATAATGACGGGGAAGTGATGGCGCGTATTTTTCAGCGGCCAGATCGGAATAAGTACCGGAAGGCCCGAGCGTAGCGAGGGCCGTATTGAGAGGTTTGGATGTTTTGGAAGAGGTTTCTGTTTGACGATGAATGATGAGTTGATCAATTAAATAAGAACTTTCGTCGTAAGCTTCGTTTGCGTAAGACCCGAGAAATTTTTTACTGCGTTCGAAATACCTAGTGAAAGATTTGAGATCTTTTTTGGAAATAATTTTAATCAGAGTCTGGATCGATTGTTGATAAGCCTTTAGAGAATTTAGGGCCTGCGGGTTATCAATCTGGATATGAGCATAAAGATTTGGATCCTGCGCCAGAAGCCTTGCGGCGAGCATGAGCTTGAGCTCGGAAGCTTTGCCGGTGTATTTTAGAAGTTTCTTTGGCGACATCTTGAGCCGACGCAAAGCGTCGGCGAAAGTGATTTCCACGAAATGAACCAAACCTTGTGCCACATTCATAATTTGATCGTGTTCGTGAGGTGTCAGCGTTTCGATTTTGACATTATTCTTCTCAAAAAGATTCTTCAGCCAAGCAGTGCGCTTACCTGATTTTTTGGTAGGACAAAAAATAATAGTCTGGCCTGAAAGAGTGTTTCCGGAGCCAAACATCGGATGCATGCCGAGAACTTCGGAATGAGACTTGAGCATGGCCTTAACCTGTTTTTCCTTGAGAGAAGTGAGGTCAGTCAGGAGAGCGTTTTTGCGAAGATGAGGGGAAATTTCGTTGATAACCTTAAGAGTATTTTCAATGGGAACAGAGACAATCACGATGTCGGCAGACTTTGCGAGTTCCCTATTCTTCAATTTTGTCTTTTTGTCGGAAATGAGGACATGCAAATTTTGTGAACGAAAAAAGTCGGCAAAAAGCCTGCCCATACTCCCCTCTCCGCCGATGATGCCGATAACTGGTTTCATTAAAAAGTTTTCTTCACTTTGGAAACGGCCTTTTTAACCTCACCTTTGGCTTTGCGGTAACCGGCTTTGGCCTTCTTCATCCCTTCCTTCATTTTCATTTTAGCTTCCGGCGGAACGTTTTCGTTGATGAATTTTTTGGCTTTGAATTTGGCGCTTTTGACTTTTGGATTTTCGGAAACATCGTCGTAAGTATCGGACATGTCGCGACCCATCTGATGGGCGGTTTCTTTGAGAGTTTCGATACCCAGTCCGCCTTCCTTAAATTCCTTTTTAAATTTTTTGCGAACTTCGGTTCCTTTTTTAGGCGCGAAAAGCACACCAATGGCGGTTCCGGCGATGACACCGGCAAGCAAAGATTTGAGTCCTCTGAACATAAAGAATGAGGGTTAAATGGTAATTGACTTTTGGACTATATCAAATCCACGAGTCAAAGCCAAATTCCTCCAAAACTTTTCTCAACCGATAAACCGGCAATCCCACCACGTTGAAATAGTCGCCGTCGATTTTTTTGATGAAGAGAGCGCCGAGGCCTTGGATGGCGTAGCCGCCGGCTTTGTCGGAACCTTCGCCGGAGGCGATGTAGGCTTCGATGGCGCGTTCGTCGAAGCGGTCCATGGTGACGAGAGTGGTTTCGATAATGGTGATGGCTTTGTTGGTTTTGGAATTTAAAACCGTGAGACCGGAGATGACTTTGGTGACGGCGCCGCTTTGGAGACGGAGGAGAAGTTTGTGGTCTTCGAGGTTTTTGGGCTTGCCGAGGACCCGATCGCCGACAACGACGAGCGTGTCGACACCGATGACGAGTGCGTCATGATAATGGCGGGCGACGGACTGGGCTTTGCCGAGAGCGTTGTATTTGGCCAGCTCTTCGGGCGGAAGGCCGGAGAGTTTTTCTTCGAAATCCGACGGATGAGTGATGAAATCGAGCTTGATGGAGGCGAGGAGCTCACTACGGCGCGGGCTGGCGGAGGCTAAAACAATCTGTTTATTCATTTGACTTGGGACAAGTGTTCACTTAAAATACCGCCGCTTATTATAGTAAACAGGACACAAAGATGCCAATTATCAAATCAGCAAAGAAACAGCTCCGTCAGAGCAGAAAGCGTAGAGCCGCGCGTCTGCCATTCAAAAATCTGATGAAGACGACTGTGAAAACAGGCTTAAAGCTGATCCGTGAAGGCAAAGTTGAGGAGGCGAAAAAATTCATATCGGAGGCTTACAAGATGATCGATATGGCTTGCAAAAAGCATATGCTTCATCCAAATAATGCCAACAGAAAAAAATCTTTGCTGGCCAGAAACTTGAATGACCTGATCAAAAACGGACCGAAGAAAATTGAGAAAAAAGAAAAAGTCGCGAAGAAAGAGAAAGTGGAAAAGAAGGTGAAGGCCGAGGCTTAAATTTTGAGTGAGTTTGTGCGCGGGCGGGAATTCAGCTAGAATTCTCCCGTTGCTATTTAACATATGGGCCCGTAGCTCAGTGGTTAGAGCGATCGGCTCATAACCGATTGGTCCTTGGTTCAATCCCAAGCGGGCCCACCACAAAATAGTTAATTTGGGCATGTAGCTCAGTTGGTTAGAGCGCTGTCCTCACACGACAGAGGTCACTGGTTCGAATCCAGTCATGCCCACCATGGAAAACATTTTTTAGCGTAAAAATACTTTAGAAAAATTTTAAACTTTTTTAAGAAGTGTGTGATTTAATGTGGTGGAGATGATTTGACCGAAGCTTTTAAAAGGTATACTATATATGGTGAAAGTATTACTAAGTAAACTAAATATGGCGACTATTTCTTTCAAGGCTGATGACAGCTTCAAAAAAAAGCTGGATACTTTGGCCAAAAAAAAGGGCATCAATGTTTCGGCTTACATCAAATTGGTTCTGACGGAAGGTATCAATGAAGATTTGACCAGAATCACGGAAAACGGTTTGACCGTGGCCGAGGAGCTGGAAATTTTGGAATCGGAGGCCAACGACAAGGTTTATGGACCTTTTAGGACTGCAAAGGAGGTAATGAAAGCATTAAATGATGAATGATGATTGTTACATTTACTGACCGTTTCAGGAAGCGCTTGAAAAAACTGCCCGCAAAAATTCAGAAACAGTTTGAATTGCGGTTGGAAATTTTCGTGACAGATTCAAAAAATCCTATCCTGAAAGTTCATCCACTGCGTGGAAATTTGATTGGTAGAAGGGCGTTCTCGATTACCGGTGATTATCGGGTGATATATAGGGTTGTTGATGAAGAAAGTGTGAAGTTGGTGGATATCGGGACACACAGCCAGATTTACTAAAGCATTCTCTCAATCGCCTTTTTCAGGCCATCCAGATTTTGGCCGGTGACGGCGGAGACGAAGATGGGGTGGAATTTGGAGTACATGATCTTGAGGGTTTCGGGCGGAATTGGGGCGGGGTTTTTGCGGCGCTCCTTGATGAGACGTTCTTTTTCGGCCCAGCCGAGGAGTTCGGCGGCGGTGTGGCCGGCTTTGAGCATGGAAGGGCGGGGTAGTTCCGTCCCGGGACGTGGATCAGATGTTTTTTTGGTTTCGTCAATGATCGCGGGCGGCAGGCGGCGCACCAAATCCATTTTGTTAAAGACGTAAATTTTTTTGCTACCGCTGGTGGTACCGAGTTGGGTTAGGATGTCTTCGACGACGGTGATCTTTTTTTCGACGAGGGGATCGGCTACGTCGATGACATGGAGGATGAGGTCGGCCTCTACGGTTTCGGCGAGAGTGGATTTAAAGGCTTGGATAAGGTCCGGCGGGAGATCTTGAATAAAACCGATCGTGTCGGAGATGAGAATTTCCTTATGTTTCTGTGGCAGATAAATTTTGCCGATGCGGGTGTCGAGAGTGGCGAAAAGTTTGTCGGCAACATAAACTTTTTTGCCCGTGAGGGCGTTTAGAAGAGAGCTTTTGCCGGCGTTGGTGTAGCCGACGATGGCGGCAGTAAGCAGGTTGCTACGACGACGGCGGAGCCGGTGACCGGCGCGAATTAATTCATAATGCTTGAGTTTTTTTTGAATGGAAAGTTCCTGCGCCTGCAAGTGGCGTTTCATCAGCTCAATATTTGTTTCGCCCTGACCGGCGACAGCGCCACGGCCTCCACGCTGCTGGGCGAGCTCCTGTCCCATTCCGAAAATGCGCGGACCCATGTGGCGAATTTTTGCGAGTTCAATCTGCAGTTTGGCCTCGGTGGTTTGGGCGTGTTTGGAAAAAATTTTCAAAATCAGATCGATGCGATCCCATGCTTCCATAAATTTCTTGCGGAGAATTTCATTCAAATTAAAAAGCTGGCCCGGTTTTAAGATGTTGTTCATGATCAGCAAGTTGGCGCCTTTTTCCTGACCCTCCTGCATGATTTCCTCTAGTTTGCCTTTGCCGACAAATGTCGAATAATCGGGCACGCCGCGCTTTTGAATTGTCTTGATGATGACCACGCCGCCGTAAGTTGTGACCAGATTTTCGAGTTCCTTTAGACGCTCTTCGGCCTCGTATTTGGGCACATCGAGCGGGATGACATCGACCAAAATAGCTTTTGGAATTGGGGACATGGCGCAATTTTACATGAATTGTGATAAAATTTTTAGTATGAATTCATTGGTCAAAAAGTGGCCACAGACGGCGTTTTGGGTGATGAGTGTTTTTTGGCTTTGGACTTTGCTGAATCCGGTGTTTAAAAAATATGATTACGGGGCGGAATGGCCGAACGTGGTAGTTTTTGGAATTCTGGTTTTCGCGCTGGCGCTGGGAGAATTCAGAAAAAAGCGGGAGAAAAATCGGGGCGAGGAGATTGCGTTGGTGATTTTTATGGTTTTGGTTGGGTTGTCGTTTGTGTTTTCGGAAACGCGAAATGTGGGGTTGAGTGAGGTCGTGGCGTATATATCGGTTGTTTCTTTATACCTAATTTTTGCTTCGCAAAAAATTTTCGGACAGGAAAAGATCTTGAAAGTGATCGGCGTGGGCGCTCTCTTGGCGATTTTTTCGGGATATATGTTTTATATTTTCCGGCAGGAGCCGCGAATGTTTGGACCTTTTTATAATCTCCTTTATCATTCAAATGTCTGGCCAAATGCTTTCGCGCTGTTTTTGCTGATGGCGTGGCCGGTGCTGTTTTTTTTATTGAGGGGAAAGTGGAACGCGCTGGCGACGGCGATCATGGCCATGACTTTCGGGGCTTTGCTACTGACTTATTCGCGGGGGGCGTGGATCGCGTTTGGAGGGCAGATACTGCTTTTTTTGCCGTATTTTTGGAAGAGATTTAATTTGAAAAATTTGGGGAAAGTTTTGCTCGTGGCGCTAATGAGCGTGGCGATTTTTTTGGCGGCGAATTATATCCGCGGCATAAATGAGCCGGTTTTGAATCTGGAGGAAAGGGTAAATTTTGATAACGGGGAGAATCTGACCTCCAGCACGGAGCGCCTTGATTTCTGGAATGGGGCGGTGGAACTGGCTAAAGAGAAACCTTTGCTTGGACATGGGCCCTTTAGTTTTCGATGGGCGTATCAGGGCATTCAAAAAACTTTTTTAGGAATTTCGGATCATCCGCACAATGTGTTTTTGAAAATCGCGGTGGAAAACGGCGTTTTGGCTTTGCTGGCTTTGCTGGTTTTTGCCGGCTTTTTGATCAAAAAAGTAGTTCAGCGTTTCAGGCTTATTCCAAAGGAAAAACAGGCGATGGCCTATATTTTGAGCGTGAGCGTTCTGGGCGCGGCGGCGCATAGTTTGATCGATTACAATTTTAATTTTTTGGCGAATCTGATTTTGTTTTTTGCGTTGTTGGCGATTTTGAGATCGCTTTTTGTGGCGAAAGAAAGCGAAGGAAAGTCGATGAAAGAAGTGGTTTTGGGAATAGTCGGAGTGGTGGCGATTTTGGCTATATTCGAAGGCGGAATTTTGGTGGCGGCGTATGGATTCGAAAAGGATTTTCTGGCTTATTCCCTATATCAGCGAAACTACTATTTGGAGCAGGCGGATGCGGCGATCGGCGAACACGAGTATCGGAAAGCGGTGGAATACGCAGACAAGGAAATCGAGCTGAATAAACTGGATGACAGGGCCTACTACCTGCGAGGCGTGGCGAGCTGCAAACTGGGAAATGAATTTTTGTGTAGGGAGGATTTGGGGAAAGCAGTGAGACTAAATCCGATGAATGAGTTCGATTATTATCATGATTATATTTTGGTAACCGAGGATCCGGCGGCGATCGTGAAAGCCATTTCTTTGGTTGAGCCGTATTTCGAATATGTGGAGAAAAACGTGCATTTTACGGCATATACGCAGAATGTGGAGGCGGCGGCGGAATTGATTGACATCCTGATCCCCTATTTGAGCAACGAGCAGATCAACGACTTTTTGGCCGGAAAACAGCTTATGCTGGAGCAGGCCGAAAAATTGAGGGCGGAAAAGAAATTCTAATTTAATTTGGTCTTTACAAAAGAAAAGTTTGTGATACAATAAACTCCCAATTTGTAAACCACCACTTATGTTTAAGAAATTTTTGAGTTTTGTGAGTGTATTTGCGCTCGCCTTTGGAGTGATGCCGACGGCTTTTGCGGCCGATGTGCTGATTTCCAGTTTCATCGTGTCCCATAATCCTTATGATCCGGCTCCAAACAGCTCGGATGGGGATTTGGAATTGAGTTACTCTTTGGATGTGGATCCAGATTCCGCGGAAGTGAAAATCGTGGACGCGTATGGCGATCAGGTTTTCAATGATGTTTCAGGAGCGCAAACGGACATACTTGAGTGGGACGGGATTTTTGGTTTGAAGCTCGTGGAACCGGGAAATTACACGGCAACTTTGACCGCGATCAAATCGGGCTATACGACAGCGACCCAGTCGAAAAATTTCAGCGTGGCCTACAATCATTCCAACAAACCCGGGATTTCGGCTTTTACACTAAGTGAAAGCGCTTTTGATCCGGATTTTGATGATGTGGAAATCAGCTTTATAAATACCCGCGACGCCGATCTGACTGTGGAAATCCGCAACAGCGTGAACGATGTTTACAAGACTTTTACCGATTACACTGATGACAATTTTGACTCCGGCGAGGAGCATACTTTGTTTTGGGACGGCCGAAATAATTCCGGCCAAAAAGTGTCTCTGGGAGACTATCTGGTGGTTGTGACGGCGCGCAGTGACTATGGAGTGACTATGGAAAAAAAGACCGTAAGTGTGCTTAGTGACGATGACGGACTTTCCGGCAGTAATTCGCATATCAAAAATATCGATCTGGATCCGAGCAGCAAATTTCAGCCTTCGGAAGACGAAGATCTGGTGATCACTTTTGATATCGAAGTGGATTTGGATGAGCTGACCGTGGTGGCAAAACGCGGCAGCGAGGTGGTGGAACTGGAACACGAGACGGACGTGGAATCCGAGAACAATTATGAAGTTGTTTGGGATGCGCAGGACGAGGACGGTGACTATGTGGCTGCGGGAACATGGCGCATTGAGATTGAAAGCAATGTCGGTTCACAGACTTTAAAAGCCGGAAAATCGATTGAGATAGAATATGACAAGCCGGCGATCAGGGATCTGATTCTTTCCAAAGATGAATTTGATCCTGACCAAAATGAATCAACCTATATCATTTTCTGGGTGGACAGCGACACAGAAGTGGATATCAATATCCTCGAAGACGGTGATGTTGATGATACTTTCGTGGAAGACATGGATGTGGAAAAAGACCGATGGTATGCGGTGGAATGGGATGGCGACAATTATGATGAAAATGACGATGTTGATATCGAAGTGGTGGCTAAAAATATTTCCAATGATGATGTAAACGACAAGGAAAAGGCCGATGTGGATTTGAAAGAGGATGAGGTTGCGAGCAGCAAATCAAACGTGACCGAGGATTATATCAGTCCGGCGATCGCGGAAAAGGGCGAAGGAATGACCATCTACTACAATCTGGAAGATGAAGCGACTGTGACTGTGTCGATCTATGATGGTGAAAACGGCAATGGCAGCGCGATCAAAGAGCTGATCAAGGACCAAAATCAAGATGCCGGTGATCATTTCATCTCCTGGAACGGCCGAGACAAAGATGGCGATCCTCTGGATGATGATCAAACTTACAGTTATAAAATCGTTTCCAAAAAAACGAACACTGACTCGGAAGTGGGCGCGTTTGTGGTGGGAACGGTTGGAGATATAGACGGAGCCGCGATCGGAGATGATGATGACGACGATGATGACGACGATGGTAATACCGGCGGCGGCGTGATCGTGGATGGAAATGAAGACGACTGCGACGGATTTTCTGATGTAGACGCGGATTATGAATACTGCGCGGCGATTGAATGGGCCCAGAGCGAAGGCATTTTCGAAGGCTACAGCGATGGCAAATTCCGACCGAACCAGAGCATAAACAGGGCGGAAGCGATCAAGGTGATTTTGGAAGCTTTTGGAGTGAGCACGAGCGGATTTGATGGAAGTGATTTGGACTTTGTGGATGTGAATAAAAACGCGTGGTATGCGAAATATTTAGCTGCGGCTTTGGATTATGGTATTTTTGAAGGCGATGAAAATGGCAAAACTGCCAGACCAAACGCGAGCGTGAATCGGGCCGAGGCGATGAAGATGGCGACTGTAACAAGTGGATTACCTGAACTTTTCAACTGCGAGGGCAATCTCTATGTCGATGTAGATGAAGATGCTTGGTATGCAAAATACATCTGTGTTGAAAAATCCTATTTCGGTGGTTTGTTTAAAATTCAGAACAACAGATTCAAGCCAAATGAGGCAGTAAGCCGCGGGGAGATGGCAAATATGCTATACGAGATGTTGAAAGATGATACTTACTCCGACAATTAAGAATTCGTAAAAAAACTTAAAACCTTGAATATGAAAGCTATCAAAACTTTACTGATTTCTGTCGTGGCCCTTGCGTTGGTATTGTCTAACTCCGGACTGTCTTTTGCCGGCGGTGGTGGAAGCAGAGGTGCCATATCCCCTTCTTCTTCAGTTTGGACCCAAGTTCTGAAGGTAAAAGGTACGGCCAGGGTTGTTTCCGGTAACTTTGAAAATCTGATGAAGGCCGTCAGAAATGGAGCCAGAGTCAGGATATCCTCTAAATTATCGGACGAACAGGTATTTTCGTATGAGTGCGACTATATTCAAATTGGAAATACGGAGAGTGGCCAGAAATTTTTTGAATGTGACAGTTCTCCTGTTATGGCGTTTGACGGAAGCGGTATTCTAGGGAAATTTTTTGATTATGTAGATGAAACGGAACAAGGTGAAGTCGACAGACTTGAGTTTTTTGATTTAAAATTTGATGGACTGGGCGGGGATGACAGCGAATGGAGTTCAAATGCTGTTCATACAATTTATGTTAAAAATGGGGCAAGAAATCTTTTGGCCATAAATCAGATCAATTATGAGGAATCTGACATTCTGAGTGGCTCTTTTCTTAAATTGTTTCAGCACAATTTGCTAGGCGGTGATACCAAGCTTGTATTTGTTAATGATTCACATCAAGGGATCGAACAAATACATTCATTCCCTTGCGAACAGACCTTCATTGGCACAACATGGTCGGAACAAACCTTCATAGATTGCAATGGCACAGCTACGGTCGCTGAAATGGGTGATTCAATGAAGAGTCCACAGTATCACTACCTTGTTCAACCTGACGGGGAAGAAAGTTCCACTTATCAGGATCTGATATTTGAAGGTGCCGGGGAGGGACGTACATTCCTATGGAGTCAAGTAGGAAAATTCTACTTCTTTGAACAGAGGTAGAGTCTGTAATTTCTATCCATTTCATAGAGAAGTTTCCCAATCAATATCATCCTTGATGTGCGTTTGTTCACCAGCTATTTCGTTTTATATTGCGACCGCTCTTTTTTGATGAAAGCTTTGATCGATGCTATGGGCGAGAAGATGGTGATCGTGGCAGAGAGGCGCAAGATAGTTCGGGTTGTGGGCTTGGGAGAGAGCAAATCTGGCTGTGTGATGAATGGTTTGTGCCGGTTTTTGGCAGTGAGCGATGGCGCATTTTGTCCCGTGAATCGAGTTGAGAAGTTTTTTTGTTTTGGCGGGAATGTATCTCGATGTCTTTTTGGCTGTCGCTAATGCGGAATTTTCGGTTGCCAATGTTTGCGCAATGATTTCGGCTTTTTCATTTTCAATTTCTTCTTCTCTTTTTTTCAAGAATTTCAAAATTAATTCGTTGATATCCAGACCTTTATTTTGAAGTTCGGAAAGTTTGGCGATGACTTCGGCGGAGAGATTCAAAGAGCTTTGCCCGGGCAGACTTTTTGCCCCGATTTGCGGCTCAAATAAGCCGTTTTGATTTTTGAGGTTCTTGTTGGGAAATTTCACATCCCTGACTAAAGTTTCCACCGCACTTTTGGAAAGCAATTGAACTTGATCGGCTAAAAATTCTTGATTTTCGACGGTGGCGATGGAAGTGATTCGAGCCAGTTTGTTTACACTTACTTTACCAGTGGTGAAAAGCTCTTTTAAAATCGGTTTGTCCGAAAAACTTTTTTCGAGATTGAGAGCGATTCGAACCTGTTTTTCACTTAAACCTGACAATTTAAAAGCGAATTCAAAGATCGAATCAAAGCCTTTTTGTTCAAAAAGTCGGCGGCGGTTTACTTCCGGAAGGAAGCCGGTGAATTTGTTGCGATAGCTTAATGCGAGTTTTCCAAAGTATTTGCATCGTTCGTATAGCCTTTCGTCGGAAAGGACATGTTTATTCGGTGTGGGCAGAACCATATTCTTCATAGTTTCGAGGTTAAAAAATAGACTTGTTGATGTTTAAATTTTAGCTTTTGTTAGCCGAGAATCAAGCTTTTGGGATGGCGGAAAATGGTGGAATATGGCGCAATGAAACTCGAGTTTTCGGCTTGAGAAAGAGGCAAATCGTGATTGCGTTAAAAATAAAATATGGCTGAATATGGTAGCAGGTTTCCCTTGGAAAATAGGAGTGCAGATGATTGAGTTTGCTGGGAAATATGGCCAGGTAGCTACGGTGACTATTGTCTAGGTAGCCTTAAAATTACATGCCCTTGACAACTTCCCGAATTCATGTATGATAGCCTGCTTTGAAGATATTAACTGAAGCAGACTATGTTTAAAAAATTCCTCTCAATCCTGAATGCCGTGGCGGTAGTGATGTTTCTGGGACTGTCAAATGTCCCGGTGAGCGCGTTTGTAAATGTGCTGGCAAACTTGCGGGCGATGCCGATTAATACGATCAATCCGGAGCTCGACGAAAGTTTGCAGCTCAAGTTTGACTTGGGACAGGACGACATTCATATCGTTTCTTTTATTCAAAACAGTCAGCTGGATCAGGTGGTGGAGCTGGAGGACGATTATGGTTATATGTATGGAAATCATACTTTGGTTCAGCCTTGGTATGGGACGATCAATAATGTGGCAAACGGCATTCCCCTACCGGATGGCACTTATCTGGCGAAGGTTTACGCGTATGCCGTGAATCCACAGCCGAGTCAGAATGAGGTGCGGGTGGGTTCGGTGGCGATGTATGTATATATAGACACGCCGCAGATCGGGCCCGGCGATGACGACGATGATGATGACGATGACGACGACGATGCGGAGATTCAAAATCTGGTACTGGATCCTTCCGGTACTTGGGATCCGACAGAGGAGGAATTGGAAATCAGTTTTGATCTGACGGCCGATGTGGACGATCTGGAAATCAAGGCAAAAAAAGGCGTGCAGACAATCGAGATTTCAGATGAAGGTAGTGCCGACGCCGATGAATATGAAGAGACTTGGGACGGACAGGACAGCGGCGAATACATCAGCGAGGGGACTTGGCAGATACTCGTGACGGCCGACGGAGCGAGCGCCAGCGCGAACATAACTGTGGACTATCAGGATCCGCAGATCTTGGAGGCTTTTGTGAGCAAAGATGAATTTGATCCGGATCAGGACGAAAAGATCAGCGTGGTTTACAAAGTCGATCAGGACGCCTTGGTAACGGTGGATGTATATGAAGGCGGGAACAAAGTGGCCAATCTGCAGGACGAAGAGGATGTGAATAAAAACCGCTGGTATGCTGTGGAATGGGACGGGCGCGATGACGACAACGATGTGGTTGAAAACGGCAATGATTATTCATTCAAAATAACAGCTGAAAGTCCGGTGGACGAGAATATCCGCGACGAAGCAGAAGTGGACTTTGATGTGGAAGAAGACGAAGTTTCCGGCGACCGTTCAAATATTACGCGAGACGAAATTCAACCGATTATTTTTCCGGAAGATTTCGACAACGATGTGGAAATAAAATACTGCATGGATGAAGACGCCGATGTTTCTCTGACAATTCACAAGGGCGGCAGTGGAAACGGCAGTGAAGTTGTAGAGCTTTTGGACAGCGACGATCGCGACAGCGGCTGTAATTCCGAAGACTGGAATGGCCGTGATGAAGACGACGATGAATTGGACGAAGACCAAATCTATTCTTATAAAGTGATTTCCGAGAGACGCGGCGACAAAGAAACCGAGATCGGCAGATTTGTTGTCGGCAAAACGGAAGATGTGGGCGGAGATGACGATGATGATGATGATGGTGATGGTGATGGTGATGGTGATGGTGACGATGACGATGACACTGGCGACGATGACGACGACGACGATTTTGAAGATTGCGCGGATCTTTATTCAGACCTTTACAGGATCGATTCAGAGCTTTGCTCTGCGATCGGCTGGGCCACAGAAGAAGGCATTTTTGAAGGCTACTCGGACGGCACTTTCCGCCCATTCCAAAACATCAACCGCGCGGAAACTTTGAAAGTGATATTCCTCGCTTTCCCGGAAGCGACCCTGCTTCCTCCAAACGGAACCGACTTGGGATTTTGGGATCTGGATGAATACGCGTGGTATATGCCATATATGCGCACAGCCCAATTCTACGGAATGCTGCATGGCTATCCGGATGGTTCGGCCCGACCGGCAAACACGATCAACCGTGTGGAAATGCTGAAATTCATGTCTGAAGCCAGC
>JBAZZM010000005.1:0-21061 GCA_041658805.1 Candidatus Altimarinota bacterium
TTGCCGACACCGGGCCTTTTTCCTGTAAGTTGACAGACTTTTGACATAAATCGCTTAAAAAGCAGAGGCATTCTAACGATTTATTGAGAAATGGCAATAGCTTTTATGCAGTAGCCTTCTTTCTTGGACGGAATCCCGTCGCACCATACACACCACAAACAGACATCGCCGCAAAATGAATACCCCTCAAAATTTCGCGTGCCCTTTGAGGATCGACATCATTGCCTATCCCCTCAAGATCAAAAACCGAAAAATCAATGGCGTTACGCGCATCCCCAACAGAAAGAGCTCTCAAAGTTCCCGTTACTTTATTCAAAGAAATTCCGCCAAGAGCCCGACTTATACTTCCATTAACCTCCCCCAAAAGATTTGCAACGCGACCATCATGAGCAACTTTGACAGCCACCCTCATTGAACCATTTCCTAAAATCTGCACATCACCATCAGTTTCCGCCACAAAACCTCCATCATAAGGAAAAACAATATTCGGAGCATTTATTCCATCGACTACCTCACCCAATGTCAAATAATCGATTGCAGCTCTGACACCATCTTCAACGTTTACCCTCTGAGCAGTCTCATCGCTCGCAGCGGAGTGATTTGTGGCTACAACCTGCGGGAGCTTTCTCAAAACTACAGCATAGTCCCCAGACTCCCATTTATCAGGATCCTCCTCTTTACCAAAATCTTGAAGTGCCTTACCTTCAACAAAATGAGTATCCAAACAGGCACCAGCTATACGCCCATCCTTTATCGCTTGATACAACGCCTTTGGATTGACAACCTTTCCTCTAGCCATATTGCAAACGATTGCTCCACTTTCCAAGAGCTTCAGCTGCTCATCTCCAATCAATTCCCTATTACCATCAAGATGTAAAAGAACCAACTCTGCACCACTCAAAACTTCATCCAAAGAATCTGCAACCTTACTCCCATTAACAGAGGATTTGTTATTAGGATCATACGCATGAACATCAGCCCCTTGCAAAAAAGGAGATTTCAAAATAGCTTCCATACCAATTCTGCCCAATCCTATAACCGCAACCTTTTTACCTGCAAATACATCAGCCATTTGCAAATGGTCCGCGGTCATCTCCGCTTTTGAAAGAGACCCTGGATTAACACGTTCCGACACTTGTGCCCTATCCCAATTCAATTTTTTTACCCCTCCATTCTTAACAAGCACATCATCCTGCAAGGCAGGATTATTTTCACAATCTATCCCCCTCACTCTATCAAGTTTTTGTAATATCCCCAGAATCGCCAGATCTTGAAAAATTCGCACCGCCTCGGCATTGCCGCGGGGAGTTCTCGCGATAATTTTCCCAAGCTTAAAAGGAATCTGTCGCTCCATACCCACACCGTTCCCAAGTCTTACCACCAAATTTGGAAGCGACTGAAAGTCTTCAATCTCCCCATGCTCCAAAGCCCCGTCCATCCCTCCGCGCCCTAAGATAGCGCCAATCCGCCTCTCCTTAACCTCACGAAGAGCAAGACCAATGTCAGCTTCTATCAAATCCAAAGGTTTGAAACCTAGCCTATCGGCCAGATCGATTCCGGCTCTTGAAACACCATCAGTAAATGCAATTACGTTTGGTGGTATGGGAAATTGATCAACTTCGAAACCTTGCCTAAAAGCGTGCCCTAGGTTATCCATAAAAAATTGTTAAAATCTAGAAAAGCGCCCTCATCCTATCCCTTGTCCAAAAACTGTCAAAACACCAAAATCATCACCCCTCTTTTTTCCCTTGCTTAAAACAAAACCCCTGCTAATATCCATGTGTTACCGAATCATCAACACCATGGAAAGCATCAACGCTTTTCTCACACATCAGGGGCTCAACGAAAAAGATCGGCAGGTCTACTTTGACATACACCGCCACGGCCCTTCTTTTGTCAGCTCCATCGCACTGCGTACCGGCATAGATCGCACCACTGTTTATGCCGTGATAAAACGCCTACTTCGCCGCGGCATCCTCGCCCAGACAAAGATCAAAGACATCAAAGCATATCTCGCCGTTTCTCCGGAAGTCTTCGCGGACAAAATCGAATTCCAGATCGAATCCCTCAAGAAATCGCATCAGGATGCCAAAATTTTTGCCCAGTCCATGAGCAAAATTCAAAAACATTCCTTCAAAAAACCAAACGTCACTATCTTTGAAGGCGCCGAATCGGTCCGCAGTCTTTACGAACAAACTCTGGAAAGAAACGAAATTCAAAAATGTTTTCTCACCATCCGCCAAATCCCCGATTCCATCAAAAATTTTCTCACCGACACTTTTATTCGCGAAAAAATCAAGAAAGAAGTTCGCAGCAAAGTCCTCTTGAAAGACGGCCCCCACGCCCGCAAATACCAAGCCTTGGACAGAAGATCTAACCGCGAAACACGGCTTGTCAAAGACCTTCCCGTCGACCTAAGCTCGGAGATTATCGTCTTTGGCCGCAACAAAATCGCAATCATTGATTTCAACGACAACATCTACGGATTGCTGATTGAAAGCCGCAATCTGAATCGCACACTTTCGGCGATCTTCGATCTGGTCTGGCAAATTTCAGCCTGAAAATGTAACATTGCGCCATGAAACGCTACGGCACAACAACAACCCTCGCTCTCCAAAATTTTCAAATCAGCGGCATCACCGCTCCACGGATTTTTCAGCATGCCCTCGGCCTCGTAAAACTGGCTTCCTTTCAAGCAAATTCCACGCTCAATCTGATCGAAAAATCACACCAAAAAGCTATCTCACAAGCTATCAACGAATTTATTGAAGGCAAATTTACTGCCGATTTTCCAATCGATATTTTTCAGGCCGGCGCCGGCACTTCATACAATATGAATGCCAACGAAATCATCGCCAAACGCGCCAACAAACTGCTCGGCAAAAATCTGATCCATCCAAACAATCACATCAACATGGCCCAGTCCACAAACGATGTCATACCTACGGCGCTCCGCGCCGCCATCCTCCTCCTTCTTCCAAAACTTCTTTTCGAGATCAAAGCTCTGGAACAAGCCATTTCCAAGATCGCCAAAAAACATGCCAAACTCACAAAAGTGGGTCGCACACATTTACAGGACGCCGTCCCAATCACTCTCGGTCAGGAATTCGACGCCTATAAAGAAGCCATCCAAAAATCCCGCAAATTCATCGAACAAACAGCAAAATCTCTCCAAGTCCTGGGCATTGGCGGCACTGCTGTCGGCACAGGTTTAACCGCTCATCCAAAGTATTCCTCCCTCGCCATCAAGCATCTTTCCAAATTAACCAAAATCAAATTTTCCCCGGCCAAAAACTTCACCGAAATCGCCAACAACATGAACGTTTTCATGAATTTTTCAGGCTCGCTCCGCTCCCTCGTCACCAACCTGCTCAACTTCACAAATGATCTAAAAATCATGAACTCCGGTCCCAAAGCCGGCTTCGGTGAAATCACTCTCCCCACCGTCCAACCAGGCTCTTCGATCATGCCCGGTAAGGTAAACGCCTCAATCGCTGAATGCATGGAAATGATCTGCCTCCAAATCCTCGGCAACGACCGCACTATCGAACTGGCCTGCCAAAAGAGCAATTTCGAACTCAACGTCTACGGACCCATCATCATGTACAACCTCATTCAGTCTGTCGAAATTCTCTACCGCGGCTTGAAAATGCTCCGCACAAAAGCCATCGACAACTTGCAAATCAACACCGCACGCATCAAAGAACTCTTTGACCAAAGCCTCTGCACAGCCACAGCTCTAAATCCCCACCTCGGCTACACCCTTACCGCCGACATCGTCCGCTCAGCCCTCCGCGAACACCGCACCATCAAAGAAGAGGTGCTGAAAAGGAAACTGATGAATGAAGAGAAACTGAACACTATCCTAAATATCGTGGACATCCCCTAAAACCGAAGCCGATTATACTCCAATTTCAATTTGCACCAGATTTGCCCCCTCCACTCCTTAGACACTCTCTTCTAACTCTGCCAGCAACACTATTCGTTAGATCTATCGCCTCAGCTGATGAACGTATCCTCCTCTCCCTCCAATGCCTAGCCACAACATCATTCGCAGCAACCCGCGCATAGACATTACAACTCGCTTCCAAATCAGCAGCCGATCCAACTTTTGTCCTCGTACCACCTCGCATATCTTCAACACCACTATTATTAGGTTTCGGCTCACACGCACCAACAAGCGCCAGCGATGCCGCAAACAAAGCCGTTCCCACCCTATTTAAACCTGAAGGTCTTTCCATATAAATTTTTAAAGCAACGACAAGCATAACATAACTCAACACAAAAACAACTTTAATCCAACCGACCCCCACCCCCTCCACACACCCAGCCATAATTTTTCGTAAACGCAACCATCCGTTCCCCTCTCCCCCAAGCCAAAAACTCGAGTTTTATTCCGCAACATTCCGCCATTTCTCGCCACTTCATTTCCTTGATTTTCAGCTTCCACATGCTAAAATTTAAGCACAATTCGGTCATGGCGTTTTAGTCGTTTTATTTACTTTTTATCTTCGTGCCAAAAGTTTTCGGTCCTAAAAAATCGGACCGCTCTTATATATATTTTTTTTAACCAAAAACCCATGAACTTTCTCACCGACGAAAAACTCTACGAACAGTGCAAACACTACGGCCGTCTCGCTCTCAACTATCGCAACAAATTCACTGGTCTACTCCCGGAAGTGAACCGCCGCCGACTATACCAACAAAAAGGTTTTTCCTCAATTTTCGAATTTGCTTTCAAGCTCGCCGGTTTGAGCAAAGAACAAGTTCAGGCCGCTCTAAATCTAGGCCTAAAATTTGCCGACAAACCTGCTTTAAAAGAAATTTTCGTCAGCGGCAAAGTCAGTGTCAGCAAACTTGCCCGCATCGTCGGTGTCGCCACCATCGAAAATCAGGAATTTCTGGCAAATCAAGTCCAACTTCTTCCAAAGAGTTCGCTCGAAACTCTGGCCCGTGACATCAAAAACCGCCTGCCCGGGCAGGCAAATGGAAATCAAAATGGCTTGTTTGAGACACACGATCCCGCCCTGGCGGGAGAGTATGCTAGCATTCCGCAATTACAAAACCTAAGTCTTTCATCGGAAGTAATTGCCAAACTTTCCGAACTTCAAAACAAAGGCCTCAACATCAACAAGCTAATCTTGGAATTTCTAGCAAAACGGGAACATGAGATTTCTTTGGAAAAAGCCCAAATATCAGAAGCGCAAACATTAAAACCGGATACCCGCCATATCCCATCCAAAATTAAAAAAATTCTAAAAAAAGAACACGGCACCAAATGCGCCATCTCCCACTGCCAAAAATCTGCCCAAACCATCCATCACACCGCCCGCTTCGCGATCACCAAAAACCACGATCCCCATTTTCTCGCTCCCCTTTGCCGTGAACATCATCTCATCGCTCACTCCATCGACCAGAATTTTCATCAAAAAAGAGCTACTATAACATAAACCAAAATCGTGCACGCACCACACACAGTCAATCCTCTAGAACCACTCAACGCCTTTCACGAAACTCTCAAACCCTTCTTTATGAATACCGTAAAAATAGCTCGGCACTTTCAAATACGCGCGATAAATCAGTGCGCCATCCGCATTCATCACAAAAAAATTATGAATGGAATCCGTCCCGCTATACTCGTCCACATAAACTCCACTCCCCGAAAATTCAAAACTGTATCCCTCATATTCTTTATTCAAAAAATCGCCCAAATCCGCATATCCCAGCAAGTTTTCCTCTGCCACCACACCTATCTCCACAGTATATTTTTCCCTTTCCGGAAAGCCTTGATAGATTCGCTCGGCCACATTCGGACGTTTAAAAATCACTCCATCTTCTATCTCCTCCGCCACAAAATTTTCCAACTTCGGAATTTTTAAACCGTATTTTTCATTCACAAAAAAATTCTCATCTACAATCGGCGTCCTCTCCTCCTCAACAGCAACTTTTTCCACCGTCGGCACACCACCGCAGGCACTCAAAAAAATCATTGTAACTAAAACTATTTTCTTCATTTTAATCTATCAAAAATGGATTGAAATTGGTCCCCCTGTCATAGACATCAACGCCTTCTTTCTTCTTTAAGAAGCCAACCACCGCGTATGTGATCGGAGTAAACGCCACCTCAACACCGACTTTGAAAATATAATTGGAAACAATCAGGCCAATCATCACTTCATTTGGCACCACTCCCCAAAACGCTATCGTGATAAAAATCAAAGTGTCAAAAAATTCACCGACAATTGTCGAAGAAATCGTTCTTACCCAAAGTTTTTTCCCGTTCATCCGGATTTTAATTTTCGCCAAAAGATAAGAATTGGAAAATTCACCGAAAAAATAGGCGATCACACTTGCCGCCACAATCCGCGGCGTCCAGCCCAAAATCAAGTCATATGCCTCCTGATTCGGCCAAAAATCCGCACCAGGCAACTTCGCCACGATCATAAACACAATCGCCATCAAAATATTCATCGCAAAACCGGTCCAGATAATTTTTCGCACCCTGCGATATCCGTAAACCTCTGTCAGCACATCGCCAAAAATATAACTCAAAGGAAACAGAACCGTCCCCGCATCCAGATCAAGCGGACCAAAGGACACGATCTTGCTCGATGCCACATTGGAAATCAGCAACACCGCGACAAAAAACATCGCAATCACGATCAGATATTTAAACTCCTTCATATGCAGTTTTTCTTCGATGGAATTTATGATTTTCATGTGAATAAATATTTAATTTTCAGAAAACATACCATCCATTGACTTTGCAGTCAAAAAGCCATAAAGTGGGCCGGACAAAAACTACCAATCATGACTAACGCACACGCCTCCAAACAACACGGATTAGTCGGACGACCGTTCCCATCCAGCAAATTGCGCAAACGCCGAAACAAAGCCAAAGCCCGCGCCCGCAAAGCCTCCCGTCTAGCGGCAAAAACGGCGAAGTAAAGCCACTAAAAAATGTGATCCGGTAACCACCAGAATCTCGTCTTTTTTCAAAGCCCCCAAAGCCCTTTCAAAAGCCTTTTTCGGATTTTTCTCCATCTTTTTAAATTGAAAACTTCTCGCCGGATGAGAAACTGTCAAAATCAGCCTTTCTGCGTTTTCACGAATTAATTTCAAAATCCCACCCACGTTTTTGTCTTTCATCAAGGAAACCAAAAACACAAACTTTTTATTTTTGAAATTTCTTTTCAGGTTTTTTAGAAGCTCGCTAACGCTCGCTTCCGTATGCGCCATATCGAAAACCACCGTCTTTTTTTGAGTCTTCACAACCTCAAATCTTCCCATCATCTTCAGCTCATCACAAACCCGCTTAAACAATCCCCCCTCCACCTTCCCAAGTAAAACTTTCAAAATTTCCCGCGCCGTATCCGCGTTCATCTCTTTTGCCGTCGCCGCTTTTTTATTCACAAAAACCATCTCTTTTTTCGGAATCAATTTTCGCACTTCATTTTTTTGCCAACCGATCACCATCGGCACCCCCGCTTTTTTTATTCCCAGTTTTTCCCGCAAAATTTTCCTGTAAGTTTTTCCCAAGATCGCCGTATGCTCTTTCTCCACCATTGTCAGCGCCGACACTACCGGAGTCACCACGTTTGTCGCATCCAGACGCCCTCCCAGCCCCACCTCCAAAACCGCGTATTCCACTTTTTTCTCTTGAAAATATTTTAAAACCAATCCGGTCAAAACTTCAAAATAAGTTAAATTTTCGATCTTCATCTTTTTAACTTTTCCCACCAGCCTCACAAAATCCTTTTTCGAAATTAATTTCCCATCCACCCAAAAACTTTCCCTCATATCCAAAAACCACGGCGAAGTAAAAAGCCCTGTCTTCCGCCCGGATATTCTCAAATACTCCGCCACCATCGTCGCCACAGTCCCCTTTCCCTTTGAGCCTGCCACATGCACAAATTTCATCTTTCCAATATCCACACCCAGCTCATCCAAAAAATCCCGCACTCTTCGCAAATCAAAATTCCCATCGTCATATTTCATTTTAACCAGATTTTCATATGACACTAAACTCTCCAAAAATCTCTTCGCCGCTTCAAAATCCATATTTAATGATATAGAATAGGTCCGCATTTCATCATACAAAAGAATGCTCTGGCAAAAAAGGAAAATTAATCGTTTCCCAACGACACCATCGAAGCGTCCAGTCCGTCCGGGCATCACCCGCTATTCCACCGAAAAAATCAAAGCAAAACGGGTTCATCCTTTTGTACGCAAGGCAAAGCGGATATTGAGCATCATGGCCATCCTCGGACTGGGAATTTTTATCGTCTACGGCCTCTTTTTTTCCGGCTATTTCAATGTCAAACAGGTTACTTTCGCGTCGGAGGATATGGGTAACGAAATCCTCAAAGAGGAAATAAAAAAATCATTTTCCAAAGCTCTCGGCAAAAATATCATCACCGTCGATCTTCAGGAATTCCAGACCAAAGTTTTGAGCACATTTCCCCAGCTCGAAAAAATCATCATCGACAAAGACTACCCTTCTTCCTTGGTCATCGATTTCAGCGAATATCCGCTTACCGCCAACGTAATCAATGAAAGTCCGAACCTTAAAAAAGCCTACATTATAAACTCCGTCGGCTACATCATGAAAGAGGATTACGAAGATCCGAAATTGCCATACATCCGCATTCTATCCGACGAACCTCTAAACAAAGAAAGTCCGGCCATCGAAGCCGGTAAACTGAAAATCATCATGGATACCGTCCAATATTTTCAGGATAAATTCGGCATGGGCGTCAAAGAAGTCATTTACAAACCAACGGCACGCGAGATTCACCTTATCACCGAGCGCGATTTCGCGATCTGGCTGGACATCCAAAAATCCACCGAAGACCAGCTCAAAAAGCTCAAAAAAGTCCTCGTCAAACTGGACATCTACAAAGACCAGCTGCAATACATCGATTTGAGAATTGCCGGCGGCAGCGGCGATAAGATAATATACAAACGCAAATAATAACCACATCTTATGCTTTGGGGCCTCATCGGAATTTTGGGTGGTATCGTCATCGGACTGATTTTCAATGTTTCCATCGATGTCGCTTACATCAAATACACCGCCGTGATCATCGTCTGCATCGTGGACTCTCTTTTCGGCGCAATGAAAGAGGAATTGGCCAAAGACCAGTTCGACGCGCCGCTTTTTATCACAGGCTTATTCACCAACATCTTCCTCGCCCTTCTCATCACCCTCCTCGGTGAAAAACTCGGCCTCGATCTCTACCTCGCCGTCACAGTCGTTTTCACATTCCGGATTTTTTCCAATGTCGGCATCATCCGTCGCGCAATTCTAAACAAATTGGAAAAGAAAAGCCGCAAATAATTGATCAATCGAGCGTTTTCTGCTATAATTGACGCAATAAAAAGAAATTAAAAAGAAAAATAAAATGCCACAAGCTTCCAAGATAGCTCTGGTCAAAGAATTGATCGACACCGCCGAATCCAGTTTACGCAGCGCCAAAAAGATCATGGCCGAACTCGTCGGCGGATCTTCCAAATCCAAAAAATCTTATTCAGAATTAGCTGAAACGCTACCCGAAGCCTCCCGCGACGGCAACGACAAAATCGTCGAAGGTGTCTTCAACGGCGAAATCATGACCGATAAAAAAGGCAAGGAATATCCGGTTCCGGCAAATTACGCCAGCAAATCCAAATTGGTTCCGGGTGATGTTCTCAAGCTGACAATAAAAGAAGACGGCTCTTTTGTTTACAAACAAATCGGCCCGATTGCCAGAAAACGACTCATCGGCACCCTCACTTACGAAGACGGCCAATACAAAGTCATCGCCAACGGCAAAGCTTATAAAGTTTTGCTTGCTTCGGTGACTTATTACAAAGGTGCCGTCGGCCACAAAGCCACAATCATCATCCCTGAACTGGAAGACAGCGACTGGGCCGCGATCGAAAACGTCCTCCCCAGCGACGCTGACGACGTCACTTTAACTGATTAATTTAAAAAATATGGATACTCCGACTCCATCAGAACCAGTCAAAATGCCGGTCGAAGAACTTCACGCCGCCACTCCTGCCGCAGTTCCTGCACCAACTCCAACTCCAGCTCCAACTCCGACCCCAGCTCCGATTCAAATGCCGGTTTCAGCTCCGATTATCGCAACTCCATCCTACAAAAAGTATGTCATCCCCGTCTCCATAGCCCTTGGCGCGCTACTGATTATCGGTGCCGCCGCCTATTATTTTTACGCCCAACCAAGCGATGAAACTCTCCCTCCTGAAGAGCAAAACACTCTTTCCACCGACACCCCCACCATCCTCTCTCCCGAAGATCAGGAAAGCATGGAAGAATTGAACACTGTCTTGAGCGACATTCAGGATTCCCTGAATCCAAGCGAAGAAAACCTCTACGATCAGGCGGTTTTTGAGGAAACAACCACTCCTACGACTCCAGCCGACACCGAAACCCCTCCCTCAGAAACACCTACGAAAATCTACCGCTAAAAATCGGCCTTTTCCCCTTCCAACAGGGCTTTTCGCCCTTGTTTAACATGTCTAAAAATGCTATAATACGGAGATAAAAATCAAAACAAAAATGTATAAGTTGGACAAGATATTCCGCACGGCTGTGAAGTATAGCGCCTCGGATATCTACATAGCCACAGGCCAGAAACCGATCCTCCGCATCAACGGCGACTTGATCAAGGTCGAAGATCACGCTGTCCTGACCAAAAAAATGGCCGAGGACTATCTGCTCGAAATTTTGACAGTCGATCAGAAACGCAAATTCGAACAGAGTCTGGACATGGATTTTTCGCTCGAGATTGAGAATATTGCCCGCTTCAGGGTAAATCTTTTCGTCCAACGCAAAGGTATCTCCGCAGCCTTCCGTCTCATTCCGGAAAATGTGATGACCTTGGACGACCTCGGCCTGCCGGCCCAGCTAAAAAAAGCCAGCAAGATCAAAAACGGACTTGTCATCATCACAGGTCCCACCGGCTCCGGTAAAACCACGACCATGGCCGCCATGATAAACGAAATCAACAAAAATCAAAAAAAACACATCGTCACCATCGAAGATCCTATCGAATATGTTCACAAAGACGACAAAGCTTTTATTCAGCAACGTGAAGTCGGAAATCATACTCACAATTTTCAGCGCGCTTTAAAAAGCGCTCTCCGCGAAAGTCCGGACATCATCCTGCTCGGCGAAATGCGCGATCTCGAAACCATGCAAATGGCTCTCACCGCCGCCGAAACCGGCCACCTAGTTTTGACCACTCTTCACACCAGCGGCTGCGCAAACGCCATCAACCGTATCATCGATTCCTTTCCTCACGATCAGCAAAATCAAATCCGAACCCAGCTCGCTTTGAGTCTCCGCGCAATTTTCTATCAGAATCTGATCAAGACAAAAGACGACAAAGCCCGTGTCGCGGCTTTTGAAATCATGTTTGTAAACAACGCCATCGCAAACATGATCCGCAAATCCACGATCCACCAGATCGATTCCGTGATTGAAACTTCCACGAAAGAAGGCATGCAGACGATGCAAAAGGCGGTCAAAGACTTATATGAAGCCGGCCTGATCACCGAGGAAAAAGCTATGGAAAACGTCCCTCAAAAATTTGAAGAAGAATAAAAAACTATGAAAAAATTACTCATCACAATCATGATTGCCCTGATCGGAAACACCATGCTGGCCATGCCCGCGTTTGCCGATCCGAGCGACCTGAAAGAAGGAACTTTTGATGTCACAGAATATCTAAACCTTGGCGAAGGTGAACAGAAACAACAGTACTTCAAAGGAAGCCAACAGGAAACAGACAAAACTATCCCAAAAGACACAAAACTCTCACCGATTGTCCGCTTCATCTTGAGCACAATCGAGTTTGCCACCAAGGTGATCGGCACCATCGCCATGATCATCCTCATCCTCGCCGGCCTTCTTTTCATCGTCTCCGAAGGCAATGAACAACGCATCACAGCCGCCAAAGACATGTTCAAATTCACGATCATCGGACTGCTTATAACTTTCATGTCCTACATCATCGTCATTTTCGTCCAATCCCTATTTATTCAAAGCACTTAGCATGAAAAAATTTCTGGCAAAATTGGGAATCTTCGTCGCATTAAGCACAATGCTCGCCATGGCGACCGCGCCAGCTTATGCTGAAGAAGAAACACCGGATATTGGTGCAAAAATAAAAGCATTTTACGAACAATTTGATAGTAATCAGTGCATCGACAAAACTATTCAGGAAAAAGGTTATGTAGTCACAATCGTAGAAGAACCTTTTGGAGATATAAAAGAATTCAACAATGGAAAAGAAGGCAACGCACATTATGAAGAGAAAAAATGCACCCGCAACGTCTGGTTTGCCAAAGAAGGCAATCCAGCGGTAATGAGCCAACTCTTGAAAGATTGTTCAGAAGGAACAGGCGCCGCAGAAGTATACGGATCCGAACCCGTCCACACTTGTCAGGAAGTCATGGTCATGATCTCCGGCGGCGGCACAACCCTCATCAGCAATTATGTCGGCACCATATACCGCTGGGCCGCGAGTCTCGTCGGCATCATCTGTGTTTTGGTAATCGTCCTTAGCGGCATCCAGCTCGCCGCCTCCGGCGGCGACAGCTCCGGCACCGAAGGCGCCAAAAAGCGCATCGTCCAGTCACTTTCCGGCCTCGCCGTATTGTTCCTTTCAGGCCTCATTCTCTACACCATCAACCCAAATTTCTTTACAGCCACCCCATAATGAAAAAATTACTCACAAAAATCGCCATCGTTTTCTTTCTGGGTTTGACTCTGGCCACTCCGCTGACCCAAATCGCCGTGGCCGCAGATCCGACATCAGAAACCAACCTGCCCGATATCCCTAGACCCGTCACTCTCCCCGGCCCTGATTCAAAAGATTTTTCCGGCACCGAAGATGACGCAAACAAACGCCAAGTCTTTATCACCGATTTGCTCCCTCGCTACACGGTCGTGCTGGTCGGCGTCCTCGGCGTATTCGCTTTCCTGTATCTGGTCATCGCCGGCGTCCGTTTCCTGACAGCCTACGGAAACGACGAAGCCTACACCAAAGCCAAGAACCAAGCCACCTACGCTGTAGTGGCATTTTTGATCGCCATCCTCTCCTACATCATCGTCTCGCTGGTGGTGAACATCGACTTCATCCAGCCGCCATCCGGACCCACAGGCTTCACGGAAATGACCGCGTATGCGGAGGCACCAGATATTAACGAACTGACGCCAAGATACAGTCCAGAATGGGGAGGCGGCAATGAAACTGATCTGGTAGCCAAACTTCCCGATGCCACTCTTGCCCAAATCATCACCGCCATAGTTATCACTATTCTGAAACTTTCAATGGTTCTGGCGACCATTGCCATCGTTGTCGCCGGAATTTTCTACCTCATTTCCCAAGGCAACGACGACCAAACCAAAAAAGCCAAAGACATCGTCATCTATTTACTGATTGGTATGGCAATCATCGCCGCGTCATACGGACTGATTGTCGGCATCGCACAATTTAAATTTTTGGAATAATGCTTAAGAGAATCATCACAATCGGACTTTTGGCCATAACGCTGTCGCTATTTACAGCTCAAATTACAAGTGCCTACGCAATTCCAAATGCATATGCTCCGGAAAACACTCCATTCGCACCCAAGGAATTGGACTTCAATAGCGGGATCAATAAAGCTCCCTCTTTTTACCTCAACCTCATTCTCCAAATCATCGCCGGCGGCCTGCTCTATGTCGTCGCCCCTTTCACCGTCATCATGATCGCCCTCGCCGCCTTCAACATGGTCATGGGTGGAGATGACCCCGAAAAAGTCGGCAACGCCAAAAAGGCCCTCATGTGGGCCGTCCTCGGTCTGATCTTGGTCATACTCTCCTACTCCCTCGTCAAAAACATCATCTCCATAGCCATCGGCGCTGGCACACCTCAAGGCTCAACCGAAGAAAGCGCTCCACCTGCTCCTCCTGACGCCTCTATTCAATACGCGCAAACAGCAGATCCCCTTTCTTTACAGCGTTATTTGGCTTAATTTTGCCATTCTCCAAGCTCAATTGCTGAGCTATTTTTTCCGCAGCATTCGGGATAACCGGCAACGAAAACCTATAAATTTCCGACAAAATCTCCAGCAAATCATACATCACCTGATCTGTCTTCTCGCCGGCTTTCGCCATCGCCCACGGCTTTTTTTCATCGATGTATTTATTCCCAAAATCCACCACGTCCACCAGCGTCTCGCATGCCACTTTCAAGTCGAAAGACCTAAAAGCTTCCTCGTATTTCTCCTCATAGAATTTCAACCTGTTCCCCACATCTTTACTCATTTTCAAATCCGGCACTTTCCCACCCGCGTATTTTTCCGTCATCATCACCACGCGATTTACGAGATTGCCCAAACTGTTCGCCAGCTCGCTGTTATACACGGTCACAAACCGGTCTTTACTGAAATCGCCGTCATCCGTGGTCGGAATTTCTTTCAATAAAAAGTATCGTAGCGCGTCCGCCCCATGCTTCTCCACATATTCCAGCGGATCCACCACATTGCCCAGACTCTTGCTCATTTTCTGCCCCTCGCTGGTGATAAATCCATGCACATAAACCGCTTTTGGAATTGGAATCTCCGCCGACAGCAGCATCCCGATCCACACCCCCGCATGAAATCGCAAAATATCTTTGCCGATCAGATGCACGTCGCATGGCCAGTATTTTTTAAACATCGCCTCATCCTCCGAGTACCCGACTCCTGTTATATAGTTTGAAAGCGCGTCGCACCACACATACATCACTTGCGTCGGATCATCCGGCACATCGATCCCCCACGGCAGCACATCTTTCGGCCGTGAAAAACTCACATCCCGCAGTCCCTCCTCACCGATGATATTGAGCATCTCATTTTTGCGGCTCTCCGGCACCACTTTCAGAGTATCGCTCTCTATCAGCTCCCGTATTTTTTTGGAATATTTCGCCAACTTGAAAAAATAATTTTCCTCCTCCAGCTGTTTCGGCTTTTTTTTATGAATCGGACAGTTGCCATTTTCATCCAGATCTTTTTCCGGAATAAAAGCCTCGCAACCCACACAATAATTTCCCTTGTAAGTGTCCTTGTAGATGTCGCCTTTCTCCACCAACTTCCGCCACAGATTTTGCACTCTCTTTTTGTGCTGATCGGAAGTCGTACGAATAAAATAGTCGTTGGAAAGATTCAAAATCCCTTTCAATGCCCTGAATTTCTCGGCATTCATATCGGCAAATTTCTGTGTCTCCATCCCAGCCTCTTTCGCCGTTTCATAAAGCTTCACACCATGTTCATCTACACCAGTCATATAAAAGACATCGTCTCCTTTCAGTCGATGATATCTCGCCAACGCGTCGGCCTGAATCACCTCCAGCGCAAACCCGATATGCGGCGCCGCATTCACATAAGCAATCGCCGTCGTCACATAGAACTTCATAGCGAAAATTTAGCAGGAAAGAGCCAAATACACAAATATTCAGACCGCCTGCCCGGGCAGGCAATTTGTGTGCGCGCACACTTTTTGCTTATTTTTTCCCCTCAAACTTGCCCGCCTCACTCCTTGTATGTGCTGTAAACCGAGAAATTAAACACCGGCATATACGAATCCCGATCCATCTGCACATTCAAACTCTGCTTGCTCCTGCCGCTGACTCCGCTGGCTGTGATATCCGCGGCCTGCCGCACCACCTCATCCCCATAAGTTTCCACCCGGAAATAAATCCGCGATTTTGCGGCGATCTCACTCGCGCCCGCGATCTCGTCTTTGAACACCGCCGGATTCATCATGTTTGTCAGACTTAGATAATTCAGACCGGTCGCGCCTTCAAATCCTTCCTGATGACTGCCCATAAAATCGCTGATCGGATAACAAGCCTTCACCGAATCAACTTCCCCACCAACATAAAAATAATAGTCCCGCGCCTCCGTATTTGTGCATGGCCGATAATTTCCTGCTTTCGCGCTTCCCTCGGAAACAGCATAAGCCTGGCATTTAATGTTGTCGTTCACACGCTCACTCTGCTCATCGCAATCCACAGATCCAAACCATGAAGGACTTTCCGCTCCCGCATAAACTTCATCTCCCGAAGCCGTATGTCCCGCCGCCACCGCTGTAAAATCATCAATCGAATCCGTCGTATATCCAAATTCCGGACTGTTTTTCATTCCAAAAACCTTCCATCGGAGAACATCCCATGAACTCGTATTTTTAATTTTCAAATCCTGCGCCGGATCAAATCCCGCGAAAAATTCCACCGTAAAATTTTTCACAGAATGCACATTTCCATCTTCATCCACGGTAAAAAGCGGGATCGTCGCCGTCTCGTTCAAGTCCAACACATCATAGTAAGCCTTCAGCGGCGCGTTGCTCAAATCGTATTCATCATCCAGACACGGATAAACATTGCAGGTGTTTTTCACCGAGTAATCAAACTTCACTTCATCGCTTATTGATTTATCAAATTCCCCATGCCACCCTGGCAAATTTTTATCCAAATGATACAGAGCCTCCTCCACTCCCGACTCCGCGGCGTAGTAAGCCTTGCCGGCGTCCAGCATGTCCCGCGTCACACGCAGTTCCCGCACGATCAAAGTCGAAAGCGCCAGCGAAATGGCGATAAAAACACCCATCACCAGCATCGCGGTAAGCAGAGCCGTCCCCCGATTGTCGCGCAAAAATTTATTCATGCGTCGGGGTTACATTATAAAATCTGGACGAAATCGTCGTCCTCAAATCGAGCGTATATTTCCCTCTTTCAAATTTTGCCACCACCGTCACCTTCGGTTGAAATTGTAAACTGGCGTATTCCACATTTTCCTGCGCATAGGGATCCTTTGCCGGCGACACATAAAAGGCGAAATCCGTCACCTTCACCTCCTCTCCATTTAAAGACTCATTATTCAGATAAACTATCCCTTCGCTTTCATCATAACGAATCTCGTTTTTCACCAATCCGTCCTTCAAAATAAATTCCAAATCTTGAACTGCTCCATTAAAACTCACAGCAATTTGGTTATAATTGATCGCCGCGTTTTTCAACTCCGCGCTCACTGTTTCAAAAATTCCCCGCGCCTCCACATACATGATCCGATAATCATTTGCCTCCCTCTGCGAACGCACGATCGCTGTGTAGGAATTTATCAAAACACCCATAAAAATGACGAAAATCGACATCGAAATCAGCAGTTCCACCAGAGTAAATCCTTTTTGTTTGATTATTTTTTTCATAAAACTCCTCCTTTCCAGTTAGATAAAATTTCTTCCAAAACGACTTCTTTGTCGTCGCCCCAACTCACCACCGAGCGCACTTTTACAAAGTCCGCACAGGTCTCTTCACCGCATTCTTCATACGGCAAAAATTCCACATGCCTGTAAAAGCCGTCAAAATCCGAAACACTAAAAACAGGACCTTGCGCTTCAATATTTTCCACCGTACTCTCCTTTTGAAAATTCCATGGTTTGTAAGCAGCCAACTCGGAAATATTTTGAATATCCGCCGCCGTCGAATTTCTCCATCCACGTTCATCCAGATCAATCGAATACGCATATTCCTTTTCAAATTTCCCAAAAAGTCCGTCATCACCCAGCCAGTTTTGGTTGTGCAACCAGTTCGTATCACGCGCGTTACGCACCAGCTCCAGCCCTTCCTGAGCCAGATAGTAGGCCTGCATCGTGTTTGTAATTGTTTTGTTGGAATTGATCAGCCCCACCAGCAGATTGCTCGCCGACACTATCGCCACGGTCAGCACCATCATCGCGATCATCACCTCGGTGAGCGTAAAACCTTTGATATTTTTGGCGATTTTTTTCATTTTAATTAAAATTCAAATTTACTTCACTTTGGTAGCGCTCGTCCTCCTCCGGACCATACTGCAAAATCATTTTCAGATTTTTATCGCCCACGCTTTTCGCGTCCGGCGGCACAAATCTGACTTCGAAAATGCCCGGCTCTGAACTTAAAATCCTCACATTTTGATCCAGCACAAAACCGCCTTTCTCCACTTTTTCATCACCACATTCCCCACTTACAAACCCCTCACCTTCCCAAGCTTTTTTATCGCTAAAATTCTCTTCGAAAATTTTTGCCTCACCGTTTGCGACCTCAAACCCCAGACACTTCGGTCCATCCACGCCAAATTTTCCATATAAAACCTGCGTCCTCAATTCATCCACCTGTGACTTGAAATCATCTCCGGCCAGATGCACCAACGCCGACTTTCTATAGCTCATATATCCGGCCACCGACATCACCGAAAGCAGAGCGATTATGCCCATCACTACGATCATTTCCACCAATGTAAATCCTTGTTTCTTCATTTTTCATTTTAAATTTTTAATTTCCGACGATCGTACTCAAATTGAAAATCGGCGCCATGATCGCCATCGCCAAAAGTGCCACAAACAGACCGACAAACAAAATCATCAACGGTTCAAAAACCGAAGTCACTTTTTTCAAAGTATTGTCGACCTCTTTCTGATATTGAATAGAAATTTTTTCAGAGACTGCGCCCAGATTTGCCGACTCCTCGCCCACCCGCAGCATCTGAACAACCTCCGACGGAAAAAGAAATTCGCTGTCTTCGAGCGATCCCGAAATTTTCAAACCTTTCTTCACCTGCTCGCCCGATTCCGCGATTTTCATTTTATAAATGTGGTTCGATTGAGCCTCGCCCGACACGCTCAAAGCTTTCAAAACCGGCAGTCCTGCGTCAATGAGCAACCCCAACATACCCACGAATCGCAGTACATACACCTTGCGTAGCAGCGCACCCACCAGCGGAATTCTAAGCTTCGCATAATCCCAATTCACCTGCCCATAGTAAGTTCCTTTATACATCACGAAAGCTCCGTAAATTCCAAAAACAACGAGCAAAATCAGCCACCAATATCCGACCACGGCCTTTTGCACGGTGATCAACATCAAGGTCGCGAAAGGCAATTGACTGTCGGCCACACCGCCCTCCTGCAGCAACGAAAGCAGGTTTGGCAAAACAAAAACCAGCATCCCGATCGTCACAATCAAAAGCACGCCCAAAACAGCGATCGGATAAACCGCCGCACCCCAAAGTTTCATCGAAAGATCATGTCGGTTTTCCAGCTGCGCCGCGAGTTTTATCAGCATCCCGTTCAGCTGTCCGGAAGCCTCTCCGGCCCGCACGATTCCGATTTCCGATTCCTCAAAAACATCTTCAAAACGGGTCATCGCGTCCGCCAGCGCCAAACCGTGATCACAGTTATAAGCGATCGTCGCCAGCACTCTGCGAAAACGCGGATTTTCCGTATGACGCGCGAGCGATTTCACCGCTCTCACCACGGGAATTCCCGACCCAACCATCATCGCCAGCATATGAAAAAAATAGGACTTGTCCTTGATCGTAATCTTGGTGTGATCAACAAAAAAATCATTCAGCCTCACAAACACGCCTTTGTCGGCGTTGTTATAAACGCCATAAATAACTTCCTCTTCGTTATCAATCCGCAGTTTTTTAATCTTTTGTAGGATTTCATTCATCTTTAATTTTTCAATGAATAAAAACTATCTACCGACAGCGAGAAAGTCGCTCTTTGCACGTTTGTCGCCTCCAGATTATTGACCTGCACACTGATCGAACTCACCCTGAAAAGTCGTCCGTTTTTCTCGATTCCTTCCAGAAAATTTGTCAGATCACTGTAATTACCTTCAAAACTGGAATTGATTCGCAGAGTTCCGACGCCCTTTTGTTCACTTACACCCTTTGAAAAACTCAAAGAATGCAAAGTGATTTCATAGGAATTGGCAATCGCGATCAAATCACGGATCACCTGATCCTGCTGAACATCTGCCGGCACGGCCTTCAAAATTTCAAACTTTTTCACCTGACTGTCCAGATTTAGAGTCTGTTCTGCCGTTTTAAAAGAATTTATCTTTTGCTTCAGCTCCTCAACCTGGCTACTTTTGGAAGCCACATCGGCCTTCAAAGAAGCCAAATTATCGGCTTGCGGCTGGAGCAAAAAGGCATATCCGACAATCGCCGCGATCACCATCAGCACGCCCACAAGCGTTCCCGCTCTTGACGGAGCGGATATCACATCACTCTGAATTTTTGCGTCCTGATAAAGCATATTAATTGCTTGGTTTTACATATTCGGCGCTTAGCATAAAGGTCAAAACCTGCTTGCCGTCCTCATCTTCACCTCCTGAAATCGACGGCACAAAAGCGTCTTTGAAACTCGGATTTGTACTGAAAGCCTGGATCACCTTGGCCACATCGATATATGGCGTCACCGAGCCGGGAATCGTCTTCATATTCAAACTGATCGCGCTGTTATCCGAGCCGGAATAAGACAAAATATCCACCAAAACGCCGCCTTCGGCATCCTTCGGCACCGTTCGGCGCACCTCTTTGATGATTTTGGACCATTCCACGGTATCCGCGGAGATCGCGTCCACGGTCTGCTTGGCGTTGATCGCCTGCTCAATATTGTTATTCTGATACTGCAAAACCTGATTTTGATAGTCGGTGACTATCTTGTTCATCCTCGCCACATCCGTTTCCGCAGCCGATTTTTGGAAATAAAGATAGCCGCCGTATGTGGCCGCCAGTATCAAAACTGCAATCCCAAAAATGGTCATTCCGGAAAATCTTTTCATATGTATTTTTATTTCTACTTTCCTTACATTCTAGCATATTTCAGCCCAAATCGCAACCAGCAGGTTGTGATTTTTATCCCCTACTGCGGCCGCAGGCTGCAGCTTTTCCCCCCATATGTTACATTACCTCATATCATCTTCCACATGCCCTTCACCGTCCTCAACACCCCCTTCGTCTGCGCCAATTGCGGCGAACTTAACCCTGAAGCGACCTCCTCATGCCGTAACCACTGCCGCAAATGCCTCTATAGCATGCATTTGGACGAATCTTCCCCGGGCGACCGCCAAAGCGACTGCCAAGATCTCATGCCTCCTGTCCGCGTCGACCATGACGGCAAAAAAGGCTGGATGATCTATCACAAATGCCAAAAATGCGGCAAAATCATCCCAAACAAGTCCGCTGAAGATGACAATTTTGA
>JBAZZM010000006.1:0-20590 GCA_041658805.1 Candidatus Altimarinota bacterium
CCTCTCTTTTCGTCTCATGCGTAACCTTTTTTTCCGGCTCGCCGATTCTATAAACCGCGTAAAGCGACGACCTCTCGATCAGATAATTAAAGCCCTGCGGAGTTTTGTTCCTGCGGTGGCTCAAAGTCTTTGACTTGATCGCACGGCGGATCGTCTGCATGGATTTTCCGCTTATTTCAGCCGCTTCTTGGATGCTTAGATATTCTTTGGTCATAGAAAATGAGAATTTCTTTCTTCCAATCTAATATAAAAGCTCCAATTTTCAAAATTTAAAGTTCATTTGAAATTGACTAATCGCTTGTTACTTCTCCTGATAATGAAAAAGAACGTCGCTCCAGCCAAAATTACGCTCACGGCGATTGCCGGATAAAAACTTTTTTTCCCAGCCGCGAGACTGCTGTTTTGAAACATCGCCAGCACGCCGCCGCCATTTTTATTCAAATCCAGATTTTGCCACTGCACATTTCCCAAATCCTGCCGCACGGTATCCAGCGTCGAAATCACTCCGTTTTCGAATTCAAATTTGAATTCGTCACCCTCCAAAATTTGAAAATAAAAACGCACAACCTCGCCTTCGCCAAAAGGGAAACTGTCTTCCCGCCGCAGCGTCTCGCCAAAAACTATCTCCGACTCCACCACTTGCACCAGATAAAAAGGATCGCCGCCACGTTCCAAAAAATTTCCCGGCTCATATCGCAGCAAACCCATTTTTTCCGCATCAAATTTTAAATGAAAGGAAATTCCCAGAATCGGACTGACCAAATCTTTTGCCTTAACCGTCAGCTCCAGCAAGTCCCCATCCAAAAAATTTCCCTGCATTTCCATCGTTCCCGCAACTTCATTCTCTTCGATCGCAATTTCCGCATCATCACCTTCATTCCAATCATCAAATTCATAGGCTGACGCCTGCCCGCCAGCCAGCATCAACACCATTCCGATCAAAACAATTTTAATTTTTTTCATAATCATCTTTTTAAATTTTAAGAAAGGGGAGAGCGGTTCAGCTCTCCCCAAATTCATCATTGATACTTCATTCCGAAATTTGTCCCAAGATCGATCAGGTCACTGCCGTCGATTTTTCCGTCGTAATTCGTATCCGCCCACGCGTCGAATTTCTGATCACCGCTTTTTGATCCATACGCCTTGGCCAGTTTTTCCAAATCTCTTCCGTCCACGCGATCACTGCGGTCAAAGTCACCTTTCACGCCGCGCGTTTCACTGCCTTTGATTGTCGTCGCGCTGCCCTGCACACCGCCTTTCACCGCGATCACTTGGTATTCATATTCCAAATTTGGAATCAGATTTTTATCATCTACAAAAGATAGCACCTGGCTCGTGCCGATGCTCACAAAATTTCCGTCAGCGCCTTTTTTCATCACGATATAGCTGTCCGCGCCATTGGCCGGGGCGGTCCAGCTGATCTCTAAACTATACCTCGCGTCACCGGCCTCTATTTTCAAACCGCCCACGGTTCCCACGCTCGCCGAAGCGCCGATGTTGAAAGTCAAAGGTTGGAAATTCGTCGGCAAATCACCGACTGAATCGGCCAAAAAACTGCCGCTTCCAAAACTTAAATTGGAACTCCCGCTCGCGCCCACGACCTTGAAATCCGCGTTAAAAATTTCCGCGCTGCCACTCACGCCGTCCTCTGTATTCAGCCGCGCGTTGCCGATTACGAGCACGCCTTGCTGGCCATTTTCCAATCCACTGGAAAAAGCAGTAGTGGTTCCACCCTGCTTCAAAAAATCCCCTTCCTCCGCCGAAACGAAATTCAAAAAAGCCGGATCATATTTTAGCTCCACTCCATACGCGTAGAGATCTTCCACTTGCCCAATCTTCACGCTCACAGTCACCACTTCATTCTTTGAAACCGAGCTCGGTCCCAGCAGTTCCACTTTCACTCCGCCGGCATAATTCGTATTCGCCATCGCCGGTGTTCCGCCACTGGCCCAGTTGTCCGCGCTATCCACAGTCATCGCAGGATCCTTGCGTTCCATTGTGGCCTTGCTCGTGTTGCTTCCCGCATACCACGCGCCACCTCCGCCGTTTACGGTATCCACCACATTTCCGCCAGCGTCTTTCAAAACCAGGCTGTCTCCGGAATTCGCCAGCGAAAGCCCGATCACGGCTCCGGCCGTCACATTCGCCACGGCTTCCTCCCGATCCTCGATCAGAAAAAATCCATGCCCCGCAACCATTCCGGATGTGACCTGATAAACACTTGCCCCGTTGTCATCCACGATCTGCCATCCGGTCAGATCGACCTGCGCGCTCGTATTGTTATAAAGCTCTATCCACTCATCATTCGAATTTTCCGTCGTGCCCGCCCATGCGACCTCGTTGATCACCACGCCGACACCGGTCAGAGCAAATGCGGCTTGCATATTCACCGCCGCCGTCTGACCCGCCAGCGTCACCAAACTCGCCCAAATAAACCATTTTTTCAAGTTTTCCATATTTGGCTTGTTAAAGGATAATAGATGCCTCTCGCGCGAGAAAAGCTTCCCCACCTTAGCAGGCACTTCTTAAAAAAGTTTAAAATTTTTCTTAAATTTTTCTAAAGTCAGAAACGCGGCAGGGACATAAAGATTTTTTGAATTTCCAGAGGCCAGGATTTGCAATTTTTTAGAGAATTTGGAATACTATAGTCGCTACGGTTCTCCGTGAAACGGAGTGGTGGAGGTGCGGGTTATCCCGCTCCCAAAATAAAGAGCCCCGGATGTGTCGGAGCTCTTTTTGCTGATGGTGGAGGTGCGGGGAGTCGAACCCCGCCAGCCAAATACCAATTTTAGCCGTAAGACCGATTCTTCACCCCCATGTATCAGCGGATCACTTATAGCAAACACTTCTTAAAAAAGTTTAAAATTTTTCTAAAGTCGAAAAAACCGCATAAACATGGAAGATTCTGCGATTCTCAAATGCTAAAATTTGCCCCAATTTTTTGCAATCTGTTTCCAATTCCAAACCAAACCCACAACTAACGCAGGTGAAAAAATTACAAACCAAAATTTAACCAAATCGAAAAGATATACACTTTCAAAATTTTGATCACGCAAAAAACTAAACAGTGGCAAGCCCACTGGAAGGATCAACGCCAAAATAGTGACTACCGCTACGATAAATTTATTGAGCGATTTCTTTCTTTTATGAATTATCATCACACCAAAAATCGCGCCGACAACCAGTCCAACCACGCCTCCCAAGTCCCCGCACGATTCATAACCTCTTGTATTGAAAAGTTCATTAACCCATGTCCAACAACCGTTTTGCCCGCCATAAGTAGCCATCACGAGCAAGCCAATCAGCCCGAGTATTTGTGAAGCCAACACTCCGGAAACAAATTGTGGAAACAGTTTTTTCATCTTCTTGATTATTGCACTTTCTTTAAGAGATTGATAGAATACGCCCAGAGTGTCAAACGCGATTATTAAAAAGCCCCCCGATTTATCGGAGGGCTTTTATGTTAGCTGGTGGAGATCCGGGGAGTCGAACCCCGCCGATCGAGTGTCAAACGCGATCGTCCACCACTGGCATCCCCAAAATGCTAACGCCAGTGATGCTAGCAAACACTTCTTAAAAAAGTTTAAAGTTTTTCTAAAATTTTCCTAAAGAAAAAAGCCAATCAAAATTGGCTTCATGGTGGGTCGGGCGGGAATCGAACCCGCGACCATCAGCTTAAAAGGCTGCTGCTCTACCGACTGAGCTACCGACCCTCATTTCGCACAAATCAAAAAACGCGCCACCATTCTAAGTATTCGCTTATCCTAAGGCAAGGCCAATTCCTGATTAGAAGCGCTTTAATCGTACATAAAGGCTTCAGTGTTTTGAAAAACCTTAATCCCCGAAACACCGGAACTAGTGTTATACGCATTATACTGCACATAAATATACTCGCCATTTTTAGGATCTACTATTATAGAAACAGGTTTATTCTCTTTCTTTTCCATGGCGGTTAATTCAACTGATCTATTTGATAAACTGATTTTTTTTGTTCTTATTACAGGCATACCGCCAAATTCAGGATTTGACGAAGGAACGATGACTGATTCCAAGTATTTCCCATCTACGCTAATATCGACGGTTATTTCATCTGTAGTGCTGGAATTCTCCACTCTCAAGGTGTATTCCATCGTCTCAATTGCATTCATTTCACGCAGCTCGAGGCGACTGCTTGGATGATTAATTATCGGCAGGGTTAATTTTGGAGAATCACTTGTCGGCAGGGTTAATTCACCAGGGAGTGAGAATTGAACGGATTCGATGAGATCATTATTACTGATTATTGTACTAAGCATCTTAATCTCGGCTTCTGTCTGATTCTTGGACGCCCAAGGGTCAGGATTAGAATCATAATGCCTAGAAACGACATAAAGTGTTTTCCCATCAAAAGCCGGATAAATCGCATATTGGGTTAAACCGTATTCTTCGATAATCGAAAGAGCCTCTTTCTGGCTGATTTTTTCAGCGAAAACGATGATCCCTTCAAAACCGATATAAATCGGCTCGGTGTAGTAATCGAAATATGGTTTCACGATCATTCCGGTAAGGGACAAAACAACTATAATTAACAAGAAATTCTTAGGGATTTTTTTGGCAAAGTTAACTAAAAAATATAAAGCCCAAAACGATATGACCGAAATAAAAGCACTCCAAACGGAAACTGCCAAACCCACATAAGATGAAGGTGAGCGCTGGAGCAATGAAAAAGCGAATAAACCCGTAAGAAGGAACAAGAGACAACTCAAAAGAAGTATAAATTTCCAACTTAATTTTTCAATTTTTTCAAAAACAATGCTCGCAAAACTACCAACAATCGCGAGATCAAGCATGAACATGAAAATCAGACGAAAGTTTGACAAACCAGGATATTCAGCGATTGACTTCGGATTTCGCAAAAAATCAAAGAACCATTTCTCCGCAAAAAGAAGCCCAAAACTCAAAAGCAAAACAAAACAAACCGGCCAAACCAGTCTTTTCCAGCTTGGCTTTTGATCAACGACTATTTCATCCATGGTATTTTTTAAAATTTCCTATTCCTGACTTTTCGTCGTCAGGCTGTCGATCAAAAACGCTATCGCCGGCAATGCAAACCACACATAAGCGTTCGTCAGCATCATCCGGATCAAAGGGGATTGATTTGTAATCACGCTCAAGGCCGTTGTCGTCGTCTCCGGATTTCCGCCGCCGATAAATGTCACGCCGCTTACAAAGACCAGTATTATGCTCACGATCAGTCCCGCGCTCAACACAGCATAAATAATACACACGCCGAGTCTCACAACAGCCGAGCTGTCATCGCTCGTATTCACGCTGAACGCCCCGCGCACCGCGAAAAGGATCACCAGTATCACAAACACCAAAACTTTTATAAACACCGCCACCTGCGTCTCATTGCCCAGCTGCATCAGATCCAAAATCTCTTTAAACAGCGCCGATCCGCCAAAATACTGCGCGAACAAACTGCCACTCGCGTCTGCCGCCAGCGCCGCCACATAAGTTCCCAAAATCACTTTCAAAGTGTTGTCGCGCCCGATGATAAAGCTGTAGGCCACGATCACCACAAAGAAAACTAAAACGAAGAGATCCCAACTAAGTGCAATTTGCATGAGGAATGAGTAATTACATCAGGGAAAATGTAATACGCGGCCGCCGAATTTGCAAGCTTACCAAAAGAGTCCGCCCTTGTTTACGTCCACTCCGGCCTCCTCCGCCAGCTGCAAATACAGCTCTTTTTCTTTTTTGGAAATCTTTTGAGGAATATTTATTTTCACTTTTATCAAGTGATCGCCTTTTCCTCCTCCGCCGATTTTTGTCACGCCTTTGTCCGAAAGTTTAAACACTTTTCCGTCCTCGGTTCCCGCCGGAATTTTTATCGTTTCCGGTCCGTAAAGTGTGTCCACATTTATCTCCGCGCCAAGGATTGCCTGCAGCACATTTATTTCCAGATTGCTGTGAATGTCCAAGCCCTGTCTGAAAAATTTCTTGCTCGCTTCCACGATCAGATTTATGTAGAGATCGCCTTTTTCGCCGCCGCGCGTCCCGCCTTCGCCTTTGCCTGAAACCCTGATTGTTGAGCCGTTATCCACGCCCGCCGGTATTTTTATTTTCACGTTTTCTTTGATTCTCACGCGTCCCGTTCCGTGACATTTTGTACATTTTTTTTCTGGAATTTTTCCTTCGCCGTCGCATTCGTCGCAAGTTTGCGAAGTTTGAATTTGTCCCAAAATCGTATTTCTCACTGTTCGAATTTCGCCGGTTCCCGAGCATCTTTTGCATTGCGTCAATTTCGTGCCGGGCTCGTTTCCATCTCCGTTGCAATTTTCACATGTGTCCGCTTTTGCAATTTCCAATTCTTTTTCAGTTCCGAAAACCGCCTCTTCAAAAGTGATTTTTATGTCCGCCTCGATATCGTTTCCACGAGTCGCCTCGCGCCTTTTCTTTCGTCCCGATCTGCCGCCTCCTCCGCCAAAAAAATTTTCAAAAATATCCGCGAACCCCTGCCCACCTCCAAATCCGGAAAAATCAAATCCCTGCGCGTTAAACCCACCGCCGCCAAAGCCTTGTCCCCCTCCGCCAAATCCCTGCGCTCCTCCCGAGGCACCAAACGCTTCATACTGTTGACGTTTTTTCGGATCGGAAAGAATCTGATACGCGCCGTTTATTTCTTTAAATTTCGTCTCCGCGTCTTTGTCGCCCTTGTGTTTATCGGGATGATATTTCAAAGCCAGCTTTCGATACGCAGCTTTAATTTCGCTTTCCGAAGCGTCTTTCTTTATTCCCAAAATTTCATACAAATCTTTCGCCATTGCCGAAATTATACATTCTATGAAAAACCCTGTCTAGCAGTCGCGTCGACAGAGTGCAAGAGCGTACAACTCTTGATTTCGATATTACGTTATAGTAATATTAAAGCGTAATATAATATTAACTATGAAAACAGCCCGCATTTCCGCCCTTTTGCCAAGTTCACTGGTGATTGAGATTAAAAAAGCTTCTGTAAAGGAAAACACAACTCAAAGCGATATCATCAAGCAAGCTCTCAAAGATTGGTTGAAAAAAAGGCTGAACGAAGACACAAAAGCTTTGTCTAAAATGGCCTTTGACGATCTTCCGTCGGAAGACCAATGGAACGCCATACAGGCCGCAATCTAATCAGAATTCTATGAAAACAAAACAAGGTGACATATTTTTGGCCGACTTAAATCCGACAAAAGGACACGAACAGAGCGGTTATCGCCCAGTTTTAATCATGCAGAATGATATTTTGAATAAAAATTTAACGACGGTTTTGATTGCTCCGATCACATCCAATCTAAATGCCAAAGGGAAATTGACCACTGCGTTTTTACCAAAAAAAATCTCCAAACTTGAACATGATTCCGTTGTTCTCCTCTTCCAGATGCGCACTTTGGATAAATTGAGATTAAGAAAAAAACTCACAACGCTAAGCGAACAAGAGTTTGTGGTCGTCAAAGAACAACTTAAGTTCATTTTTTAAATGGTAGCGTTGACTTTTCTACTTATTTCTTGTCTGTTTTTGGCTTGGAGAAAAGATAATCGGAAGTTTTCTGTAGATTTTAATCGTTACCAAGATGAATCGTTTGAAAATAAAGATCAAGGACAAGGTCATGGTAATAGTAACTACTATGAGAATCGCCCATTCAATTAGCCAATGTGGATGTGAGAGGGGACTTTTTGACATAACATCAAATCCAAAAAATTCCAGAATTTTCGTTGAATAAATATATATAAACAGGATGTAATACTCCAATATTTCAGCTACAAGCATTGTAATGATTTTTTAAAAAACAGTATGATTTTAAATATAATGTGAAATCCTGCTAATAACATGCATAACCCCAGGATAGAAATTAAAACCTGAATCATCTCTGTATTTTCGTTTCTAAAATAAATTAATTTTACACCTTCATAAGAAAAGGCAGGTACAAAAATTAGCGAAAAAACGTTTATCAAGCCGTTAATCAGTTTCATTTATGTGATCGATTACATTAATTTGGATTTCAAAATTATGAATAATGTGTAAATCCTCGCCCATGTCTGCGGCGTTAATAATTGTGTTTTGAGCATAGTCGATGGCATGGAACAGAAAAAACGGGACATCTTGTTTTTCAAAATCGTAGATGTCCAAAAGAACCATTTTTACCTCAAATTTTCCGCTTTTTTTGGCTATGGCTTTGTATTCAATTTTTTTAATACCATGAATCGCAGTTTTTAAATCATAAGTGTCAAAGCTGATTTTACCCGCAATATCTTCAGGCCAAATCTCGCCCTCAAAAATATTGGCACTAATCTTTTCCTTTATTTTTTTAAAGATCTTTTCATACATTGGATCCGCTTTTATCTGTCTGGTAATTGGATGATTAGCTCTGAAAATCAAAGAGGTGGGGTTATCTTCAATAGAATGTTGCAAAAATTTTGCTGAATAATTCTTCGAAGTCCATTCAAAATATTTTTTTGCGATCCTTACACACGAAATAACATATTCACGCAAATCCACCAATGACTCATATTTTTTAAGAAACTTTTCAGTATCAAAAAAGTTTATCAGCAGCGAATTAATCGTTGGTTCCTCGTCATACCATAATTCAACAGAATTTTCGAACATCAACGGAGTAGACAAATACTGATCAGTAAGAGGAAGTATCCCAGTAGACTTTATGTCACCAGAAAAATAAAAATTCTGATATTTCTTAGAAGTTTTTGCTCTTTCATTTTGTAAAACTTTACCATTAACTACTACTTTCATATTGTCTCCATCGGAAGCTCCTTTATCCGTGGCACTTCTAGCGCTCACATCAAGCAAGAAATTTTTTGGATGTGTGCCGAGAAAAACGAAGCTCATCCATGGGATTCCTTTTTTCTGACTTTTTATTTTTTCCACAGGCCTTAGGTTTGCCAGAGAAAAATCATTTTCATTAACATAAAAAACCTCCAAGCTTTTGATTGTCGGCGTTGCATCAGCGAAAAACTGAACTTTATGGTCCCCTTTATCAAGTTCAACGAAAAAATAGATTGTTTTTGTGCCGCCTTTTAAACTGGAACCATCCCAGCTTGAGGAATTGCCAAAGCCCTTCCATGATATCTGCTCAGTACTTCTTTCATATTTGCCAAAACTAAAGCCATCCAAATTGATGCGAAGATCATCGTCATCAGTAGATCGGTTTTGTTGAGCATTTTTTGCGGTAGCCACGATTTTAATCACATATAGGCCGGTTTGTGCAAGCGAAAACAGGGTTTCCGCTTCATTCCATTCATACAGATTTCCTCCTGGAGCCTTTGGGAAAACAAATTTTGAAAACACATGATCCATGACTGAAATAATATATCAAAATAAATTTTTCAACAATTTTTTTTGGTAGCGCCACGGGGAATCGAACCCCGGTTCTATCCTTGAGAAGGATATGTCCTAGCCGCTAGACGATGGCGCCAAGTTTTCAAAAAGCGCCGCAAGTTTAGCTAAAAAGGTTATCTGGTGCAACAGTATACGCTGTTATCGCGTTTCAACATTGTACGCAATTTTTACAACCATAATACTTCTCTTTTTCAAGCCAAAATCTCCAGGCTTATCCCGCTATATTTTGTTCGTCGCGCAACTGCGATTTAGCCCTTGTCCAAGCCATAAAGATGACTTCTATTACGCCATATTCCGCCATTCTCCGCCACTTCAAATCCTTGATTTTTGGCTTCCAAATGCTAAAATCTAAGCACAATTCGGTTAGGCGTTCTTGTCGTTTTATTCACTTTTTATCCTCGTGCCAAAAGTTTTCGGTCCTAAAAAATCGGACCGCTCTTATATATATTTTTTAACCAAAAAACCATGGACAATCTTTCCGACGAAAAACTATACGAACTCTGCCGTCACTTTGGCGAACGCGCCCTCCACTACCGTCGCCGATTCATCGGCCTTCTTCCGGAAGTAAATCGTCGCAAACTATACGCACAAAAAGGTTTTTCCAGCATTTTCGAATTTGCTTTTAAGCTCGCCGGTTTGAGCAAAGAACAAGTCCAAGTCGCCTTAAATCTTGATCTTAAATTTGCGGACAAACCCGCTTTGAAAGAAATTTTTATAACCGGTCAAGTCAGTGTCAGCAAACTCGCCCGCGTAGTCGGAGTCGCCACAGTCGAAAATCAGGAATTTCTAGCCAATCAGGTTCAACTTCTTCCAAAGAGTTCACTCGAAACTCTTGCCCGTGACATCAAAAACCGCCTGCCCGGGCAGGCAAATAAAAATCAAAACGGCTTGTTTGAAACGAAAAATGCCCCTGACGATTCTATCTCCTTTCCCCAACTACAAAATCTGAAACTTTCCGCCGAAGTTGTCGCCAAACTTTCTGAACTCCAAAACAAAGGCCTCGACATCAACGAACTGATCCTCAAATTTCTCAAAGAAAAAGAAGAAAAAATCGAAAAAGAAAAAGCCGAAATCTCCGCGCAAATGAAATTGAACGAACAGCCAGCATTAGCGACAGCCAGAAAGACATCAAGATATCTTCCGGCAAAGACCAAAAAACTCATCCGCACTATTTACGGCAGTAAATGCGCTATATCACATTGCCAAAAACCGGCGAAAGCAATTCATCATACCGCACGCTTTGCCATGTCACAAAATCACGATCCCCATTATCTAGCTCCTCTCTGCCACGAACACCATCTCATCGCTCACTCCGTTGATCAAAATTTGCACGCTCGACGATTAGCGCCAAACCTTTATCGATCATGATTTTGATTGGACTTCACTTTCGGGAAAAAATTTTCTTCACTTTTTGTCTTAATTTAAGCCACGCTTTTTTGAAACCATGATCTTTCAAATACATCCACGAAGATCGCCAAAAGTGACTTTTATTTAAATTTATATTCACACTCCGGTCCGGCGCCGGCCTCGGATTTTCCAACCAGTTTAAAAGTGGCCGCAAAGTTTTTTCGTAACTACATTCTTCGCGAATAAAAGTTTTTCCACGTTCGCCAAATTCTTTTAATTTATATCCGTGACGATCGGTCACATCTCGATACATGGCAATCAACGCGTCGCCCAGCATCTCGTATTTTCCGCTTTCTACAGCCAGTCCTGCGCTCACGCGTTCCACCTCTTCGGAAATTTCACTTCCCAAAGTTGTCAACACGGGAACGCCAAATTTCATCATCTCGTTGATCCGGTTTCTTGCGCCGGTCATTGTCTCCACGCATTTGCGATCCACGTTCAGCCCGACATTTGCCCGCGCGTATATATATGGGATATCGCTCGTCGCCACCCATCCCAAAAATACAAATCTTTTTTTGAATTTGGAATCGTCGATCATTTTTTTGAAATGGCCAAAAGTGCCTTTATCAAGGCCCGCAATCGATCCTCCGGTCGAAACAAAATATAGATTTTTGGCGTGTTCCATCGCACGCTCCAATCCTTTAAACAAAGTTATTTCGTCGACCCAGGTGTTATATCCTCCAACCCAAAGCGCCACGAAAGCATCCGCCGGAACATTCTGAAAAATTTCCACACTTTTCTTTTTTGCGTCTTCTATTGAAATTTCTTCATTCGGAAAAATCTCTGTTCCGTTTGGAACATGATGTACAAATTTGTGATTGAAAGTTTCTTTGTTTAATCTTCCGAGTGTTGCCAACTCGCCGGTTAGCGCATACTGCTGCGGTTTAGAAACGGCAGAAAATTTATCCGCGCGATCCAAAATCATTTTTTCCATTTGAAAATAATGATTCAAATAATTGTTTGAATCTTTTTTGAAGGCCTCGGCTTGCGCCTCGGCCATGGCCCATCCGTTCAAATCCGCCCACATCGGCGCCGCCGATTTTATCCCCGCCGCCACGTACGCTGGAAAAGTGTTTACGCCCACGATGGCATCCGGATGAAACTCGTCATGAATTTTCTGTATCTCTTCAAACAAATTCGGATCGTCTTTGGAAATCTGCAATTGCGAAAAATCATCGGAATATCGGATTTCCTTTTTTCCGGGCTCATTTTCGTAGCACTCCGGCATCGCGATCGTCACCAAAAAAACTTTAAATTTTTCCCGCCTCATACCCGAAAACGCATTCCCGGTCGCGCCGCTCCCCAGCAAGGGCTTCAAAAACTGATAAGTCCGTAGTCCCGCCGCCGGCCGCGATTTAGTGTTTTCGTCTGGAAGTGGGCAGTTACCCAAAATCAAAATCCTTTTCATGTCGCGATTTTATCAATAAAAACACCACAAAACAACAAAGAGGGGATTTGCAAATACTCAAAACCACACTCTCCTAAAATACAAAACCCCAGAAAAGTCAAACAGCCTATTCAAAAATTCCCCACAAAAACGCTTGACTTTCGGCTTACAAAACGGGAGAATCGCGCCCATTAATAAATAAGGCATCAAATCATCAGCAAATTCAAACAACAAAAGCAGTTTAAACAAGAGACTTCTTCTTTCGTCCATTTTTCCCACGCCTTCTATTACGAACGACAACAATCCCAGTATTTGTCATCTGTTTTTTTGAAACATTATCGCTTGAATTCAGTTATACAAGCCGAATAGAAAAACTTAGAGTCATCGCTTAAACAAGAGGAAAAGTGCGTCGCGACTGGTTGTGGAAGCCGTCGCCTGAAATCTGGTCATCTGCTATTCCAAGCCGAAATCGGTTGACCATGTATAGGCGATTTGGTAAATTACTCACGATCTGTTCACAGGATTTTTGAGTAATCGGATCATAAAAACCGCATACACAAGCCATAAAGCTTGCATCGGATACGGGGAGTTTCACCCCGCTATGGTTGTATAGAAAATTCTCAATCGTTCAGACACCTTATTATACGCAGTTTTGATCCTTGAAAACCGGGCGCGCTCCGACACATCGGAGCACTCACGAAAACAACAAAAAACTTTTATATATATAGACTTTTTATCTTTTTCTAAATTATTTCATAACCACAATGGATTATGGTTAACCTTAAAAAGGTTGTTTCACTGCTATCCGCAGTGTCAATCCTCTCTTCCCTCGTGGTGTCCACAGCTTTTGCAGCTACATTCTCTGATGTTCCTGCAAGCGCCTACTACTATGAAGCTGTCGAAGCTTTGGTAGATTCCGGCGTAATTGATGGCACCAAAGGGACTTACAATCCTGCTGGCAATCTGCAAAGAGACGAGGCTGCGAAATTCGTAGTCACGGCTGCAGGTCTTGCCGGGGATCTCCCTGCTACTGCTACCTTCACCGATGTTCCAAAGACCGGTTGGTCTTTTGAATACGTTGAGAAGGCCTACTCTAACGGAGTAGTTAGCGGCTACAAGACTGCTACCGGCACCCCAACTGGTAAATTTGGTCCGAGCGACAAAGTCACTCGTGAACAATATGCCAAGATGATCGTCGAAGCTTTCGATCTGCCGACATTTACTCCTGCTTCACCAACCTTCCCGGATGTTCCGGCAAGTGCTTGGTCCTACGGCTATGTTGAGACTGCTTATAACTGGAGCGTTATCAACGGTTATGCAAACGGCAAATTCGGCCCTGGCGACAACATCGTCAGACAGGATGGTGCTGTTATGACATTCCGTGCTGAAACTCCTGTTGAAAGAACTGACACGGGCGACGATGATACTACTTTCACCGGCGACCTCGAGGTCTCTTTGAACTCTGCTTCTCCAGATGGCGCTACTGTGCCAAGTCAGGCTACAGCCGTTCCGGCTGCTATCTTTGATTTCGAAGCCGCAGGCGGAGACACTGAATTGGATGCTCTTACTGTCCACATGTATGGCGTAAGCGCTACTACTTCTATCTCCAATGTTTACCTCTACAACGGTAATGAGAGATTGACTTCCGGTAAGACAATCAACTCCACTACCAAAGAGGCTGTATTTAACAACTTGAGCCTGGCCATCGACAAGGGCGATACTCTCTCCCTGACTCTAAAGATGGACGTTGCCAATCTGACCGCCGCTTCTGAAGCCGGTTTTGAACTGGAATCAGCTGCAGCAGTAGACGCAGGCACTGCCGATGTTGGTGGTACATTCCCGGTAAAGGGCGACAAATTCGACCTTTCAACTACGGATGCCGGAACATTGACCATTACAAAAAATGGTTCAATCACCGATCCGAAAGTTGGAGAGGACGATGTTACGCTTGCCAAATTCAAAATGGCCGCAGACGGTGAAGCCGGTAACGTCGAACAGATTGGTCTTTACTTTGCCGGTACTATTGCCACTGACGCTATCGAAAATCTTGAGCTTTATGTTTCCGGCGAAGCCGATCCGATCGCTACGGTCGACGGTTTGAACGCCAAAGACATCGCTCTCTTCGAACTCGATGATGCATACCTTATCGACAAAGGCGCTACCAAGGCCTTCACCGTTAAGGGTGATCTCAACACCGGCCGCAACGCGGATACCGTCCTTGTTTATATCGATGAAAAGACTGATGTTGTCGTCATTGGCGACACCTACGGTTTCGGTATGAACGTTGATATCACCACCAGTGGTACTTACGATGGTACTTCCTGTACTACTCCAACCTTCACTGACTGTTCCGGCTCCACGCTCCTTGGTGGTGATATTACTATCTCATCCAACGGACCGTCCGCAACCGATGTATCTGTGAACGGCAAAGATGTCGCTTTGATGGACTTCTCCATCACTTCCGTATCTGATGTCACTTTCAAAAACTTTGAAATAGCTTTGACCGCTTCTGAAAGCGCAGATACTGATGAGGGTCTCTTGAATGACGCTGACAGCGACAATCCGAACTTCACAGACATTAAAGTATTGAACAAGGAAACTGGTTCCACTTTGATGGGACCTGTTGACGCTAATTCCTCCTTCTACACAGCTACTAACGGTGGAGGTACGGTTGTTGGTGTTGCAGAAGATATCGCTGGCGATAGTGACGAAGATATCGCTTACCACAAGTATACCGACGAGTTCACGATGGACGCCGGTGAAGAGCTTTCGCTCTCCCTCACCACAGACATCAAGAACGATACGGACTTGAATGATATGACTATTCTTGGCACTTTGAGCATCACGACTGCCCTTCCGGAAGTGCGTGATACAAACAACAAAGTGATCACCAACACCAGTTCTATCGTTCCAAGCTCCGCTATCGCCGGTAAGACTATGACTGTAAAGAGTCCTGACCTGACTGTGTCCTTGGCTTCCTCTCCGGTTTCCAAGACCTACGTCAAAGGAACTCACGATGTCAAATACACCGGTATGGTATTTGCTTGCGGCAACTCCACCGATTGTAACATCACCGATGTCACCCTTCAGGGTTATGTCGATGATGATGGTGCGGCCAATACTTGGTCTATTACAGGTCTGGCCAGCGACAACTCCACCTACATGAATGCTTACGTTGGCAGTGTCAAACTTGTTGACGCCGACGGGGTGGCTATCACCGGCTACAAATCTGTTGAGTCCGACGCTGATGTTGTCTTCACTAATGTAGGCTGGACTTTGGATGCTGGTGAGACCGCCATTGCCTATGTTGTTGGGAACGTCTCTTCAGATGCTTACAAGAACAGCAATGGTGAAAACCTTGCCTTCGGTATCGCCGCTTTGGCGGATGTTACCTATGAAGACGAAGAAGGAACTACCCGCAACCCAAGTGCTGCAATTTTGAACACTGGAACCGGTGCGACCGATCCAAGCACTTTCGTTACTGTTTCAGGTGGTGGTTCATTGACTCTCGCTGTCGATGCCGATACTGCTCGTGAAGATATCTTGGTTTCTGGTGTTACCGATCAGAATGTTGCTAAATTCAAATTTACAACTACTGACGAAGGCTTTACCATCGGGAAACTGGCTATCAACGCCAAACAGCTCGGTGTTTTGACTGCCGATCTTGGTGAATACGACAACAATGTCACTTCCATCAAGATTTCTTATCCAAACAGCGCAGGCACAACCGAGACAAAGTCTGGCTTCTTGACCAGCGGCACCGCTTCATTCACCGGCATGGATTTCTTCATCGGTGAAAACGACAGCGAAGTGCTTACTGTCACAGCCACTCTAAACAGCATCGCTTCCGGTCAGGCCACAGCTGGCGAATTTGTAGACATGAACGTCGCGTTCAGCAACTTCGAAGCTCTTGCCGCCGGTAGTGGTGAAACCTACAAGGCCGATAAAATCGATGCCACTGTAGACGCCGCTTCCGACCTCGACTTCGGAACAATCACTTGGACCGATTCTACTGATCAGATGGATGCGGATGATCTAGTTGGCGCTACTGTCGCCGGCACATCTTCTACCTTCACCGTAAACAACGGTGTAAATGACACCATCGATCAGAATTATCCGGTTGGAACTCTGCTTTGTATCGATGATGATGGATCCGCCGGTTGTACGACCGGTGAAGACATCTATGTTGTTACCGCCACATCCGGCACCGGTCCTCTGACCGTAACCGCCACTCTGCTTGATGACGCCGGTGATGGTACATACGATGCTCTGTCTGATCCTATCGACTACTCTCTGCCTGGAACTGGTTACTTGACCGCCACCAACAGAATGTATGTCTACGAGAGCAAACCGACTGTTTCTCTAAGTTCTTCCAGCCCATCTGGTTCTAGGTCTGTAAATGCTTCCGACAATGTATTCCTCTTTGATGTCAAAGCGGATGCCAAGGAAGACATTCAGATCCGTGCCGGTTTGGCCGGAGACGATGAGGCGGATCCGGTTGAAACCACTATGGCCGATGGCGAAGCTTTGGTCACTACTGCGGCCGGAGAGGTCGTTGATGGTGCCGGAGCTATCGAATGGACAGGTGCTTCAATCGCCGACGAAGATTGTTACTTGTTTGATGAGGTTTATACGGCAGGCACGCTTGATGACTATGCCTACGCCTCATTCTGGCTGCAATCATCCGAGACTGACGTAACCTACAACTCAATGTCGCTCATCTTCGACGACAACACGGCTTGTGCCGCGGGTGGAGATGACCAATATGACTTGGGTTCCACTGCCAGCTCGGGAAAGACCTTCGTAAATGGTGCCGCATTGACTGCTGGAACCGGCGCTATTGCCGCTGGAGTAGCCGACTCATGGGCACTGATCACAGTCAAGATTCCTACGAACCTGACCCTTGCGGCCAGCACTTCGATCGGATTCGGTCTTGAAACGACTGCTCCGACCGTTGCCTTCGTTGATACTGACGAATTCGTAATTGACGGATTCGTTATGCACAACGAAGCTCTCGTTCTGGATCTGACCTCTGATCTCGACTTCGACGGCAACAACACTTCCGGTCTGACTGCCTACCTCAAGGAAGGTGGCAACATTGTTGCTCAAGGCGGCGTTGGTTACGACCTCGGGACTGAAGCCTCTGGAGCAGCCCATGTACTCTTCGTACCGGGCGGCTTGAATCCGGCAGATACCTATCCTGCGATTACCGTTGCCAAAGGTACAACAAAGACATTCACATTCAATGTCGACACGGCTACTATGCTTGTGGAAGACGGAGGAAGTGATGATCCGCTTGGAGTATCGTTTGACCTCGGTTCGTCCGCTGATGGTACTGTCACAGAAGGTGACTTCTGGTGGTATGAAACCAACGCTACTGTTCAGTGGCTTGGAAACGTACCTAGCTCGACTATCGTAGGTAACACCTTGAGATACTAATCGTTTCTCTTCAGGTGTGATCCTTAAGTCACAACTAAAAAGCCCTCCCCGAAAGGGGGGGGCTTTTTTTTGTATAAAAATTATGCTAAAGTTCCCGAGCTAAAACTTAACAAATTCATATGAAAAAAATTCTGCTTTCATTGGCAATCATCTCCTTATTACTTTTAACCTCCTGCGGAAAATACACAGTCAAAATCGAAAATCTGCCGCCCGAACTCAAAGCCAAATGGGAAAAAGAACTCGACGAAAATCTGGCCAAATACGACGATGCAAACGATCCATACGCAAAAAGCCAACTCGCTTCTGAAGTAGGCTTTCGCTACATGAATCTCGGCAAATACAGCAAAGCCATATCCTACTATGAAGAAGTCCTCGCCTACGACAATGTCCATTTTCCGGCCCTGAACAATCTCGCTTTCATCTACGAGGAGGTCGGTGAAATTCAAAAAGCTCTCGAATACGAGAAGCGCCTTTACGAGGCCAATCCTCTAAATAAGGAGGTGGTGGGAGATACGGTCAGACTGCTTGTCAAAAACTACCAATTTGAGGATGCCACAAAATTACTGACAACCTACACGATTAATTCCAAAAACGAGGATCCGCAATTCATCAGCGACACGCTTCAGTTCATCATCGACTCGCGCGATGAAGCCACGGGAAAGCTAGAGTAGTAACAAAAACGAAAATTCTGTCAAACAAAAAACGCTCACAAGTTTTTACAAACAGCTCCTCAATGAGTAGAATCAATCAGTAGTTTCCCCTTAATCATAAACAAAACTTAAATAACCCTCATCTATGAAAAGAACGATCACTGGAGCTTTACTAAAACACTTGCTCCGACTCTCTCTCACTTTGGCGGCCTTTTTCGCCATGAGCACCCTGTCCGCCTTTGCGGCCAGTATTTATCAGGTCGCGCCGAGCACCGGCACAGTAGGCACGAGCATCACAACCCTCGAGCTCGAGTATACGGTTGATACAGCGGTCCAAACTTGGGCCAATGCCGACACCCTCACGGTCACCGTTCCGGCAAACTTTCCGACATGGGCTGATGCTGTTACCTTTACTGTGGAATATGACACCGATGTCATCAACGACGGTTTCGGCGAAACATCCATTCCGGCAGGCGCCGGCAATGGACAGTATGTTGTGGCTGCCGATCTTATAACGATTAAATGGAATACGACCGGATGGGGGGCGGTAGTAAACGGAGCCTCCACCATTCGTATTTTGGGAACAGTGGGATGGATACCGGAATATGCTAACGCTACCTCCGCATGGACATGGGCCGGAACCACGGCAGCCGCAGATACAAACCCGAGCGGCACAGCCAATATCAACGTTTCTGCCGCAGATGCCGCAGCGAGCGTAGCTCTCGGCACAAACTCTGTGGTAGGTGCGGCCGGAAATACAACACTTACCCTGACATTGGGTTACGATATGGAGGCCACGGATACAGTAATATTTACTTTGCCAGCCAATCTGGATGTCACAGCAGTGGCTTTTGGATCAGAGACTTTTGCCGGAGCGGGCACAATCAGTGGTTGTACAGCCGCCGGGCAGGTCATCACCTGTACGGCTGGCGGAAACATCACGCTCGGAACCGGTAACATAGTGATGAGCGGAATAGTTTCCGCATATACCGCAACCGGACAAACAGTAACATCTCTCGCAGTCAATGATACATCAGCGGCCGGAGCGGACATTTCCTCTGACGCCAGCGGCACAGTGACGGATACAACCGCCGCCGATGCAGCGATGAGCGTGGCGCTCGGTACGAACTCGGTGGTAGGTGCGGCCGGAAATACAACACTTACATTTACACTCGCCTACGCGATGGCCGCCACGGATACGGTAATATTTACTTTGCCAGCCAATCTTGATGTCACAGCAGTGGCTTTTGGATCGGAGACTTTTGCCGGAGCGGGCACGATCAGTGGTTGTACAGCCGCCGGGCAGGTAATCACCTGTACAGCGGGCGGAGCGATCACAGCCGGAACCGGTAACATCGTGATGAGCGGAATAGTTTCCGCGTATGTGGCAACCGGTCAGACGGTAACATCTCTCGCCGTCAATGACACCTCCGCCAGCGGAGCGGATATTTCCTCCGACGCCAGCGGAACTGTAACCGATACAACCGTCGCTGATGCAGCGATGAGCGTCACGCTCGGCACGAACTCGGTGGTAGGTGCGGCCGGAAACACAACACTTACATTTACACTCGCCTACGCGATGGCCTCTACGGATACGGTAATATTTACTTTGCCTGCCAATCTGGATGTCACGGCAGTGGCTTTTGGATCGGAGACTTTTGCCGGAGCGGGCACGATCAGTGGTTGTACAGCCGCCGGGCAGGTAATCACCTGTACAGCAGGCGGAGCGATCACAGCCGGAACCGGTAACATTGTTATGAGCGGTATAGTATCGAAATATGTGGCCACAGGTCAGACAGTGACCACCATGGCCGTCAATGACACCTCCGCCAGCGGAGCCGATATTTCATCCGACGCCAGCGGAACCGTAACTGATACAACCGTCGCTGATGCCGCAGCCAGCGTGGCTCTCGGCACGAACTCGGTGGTAGGTGCGGCCGGAAACACAACACTCACACTCACGATTGCTTATGGTTTAACCAATACCGATACAGTAGTATTCACGCTGCCTGCCAATCTGGATGTCACAGCAGTGGCTTTTGGATCGGAGACTTTTGCGGGAGCGGGCACGATCAGTGGTTGTACAGCCGCCGGGCAGGTAATCACCTGTACAGCAGGCGGAGCGATCACAGCCGGAACGGGAACGATAGTGATGAGCGGAATAGTTTCCGCATATGCCGCCACTGCGCAGACAGTCACTTCACTGGCCGTCAATGATGTGGATGCGGCCGGAGCGGACATTTCCTCTGACGCCAGCGGCACGGTCACAGACACAACCGCCGGCGATGCCGCAGCGAGCGTTACTCTCGGCGCGAACTCGGTCGTAGGAAATGT